>JANLSL010000226.1:0-13144 GCA_031362385.1 Alphaproteobacteria bacterium
CGGGTGCCCGCGTCGGTGTTCAACTGCGCTTCTAGAACTAGCAGCGTTAAGTTGGAATCAGGCTGCTTGTTCTAATTATTTGTTGGAGCATCGCTTTTGCCGAAAACCGGAAGACCACTTTTCGGCGCGATGCTCTAATTCTTTTCTGACTTTTCAGCAAAACCAACGCCAGCAATGGCCGCAACGCGCGTTCCATTCAGATTGCGCACCGTGCTGATATTAATACCACCCAACGCGGCCACAGGAATTTGAGCCCGCTGTGCGATGGTGGCAAAAGCTAATCGTCCCAACGCTTTTCGCCCAACATGACTGCGCGTTGGCAATACCGGTGACAAAAAAACGATATCGGCTTTGATCAATCGCGCCTTTCTCACGCCTGCCCACCCATGAGCTGATGTGGTCAGCAGGCGTTGTTTGGCTTTGCGCCACAATCGCAATCCCGGCGGCAGGTGCCCACTTTTGATCTCGGGCACATGTACGCCGTCGCAGCGCAAGGCTGCTGCTGTGCGCCAATCTTCGGAGATGAGAATTTTTACAGCGCCCGAGCGCCGTGCTCTCATGGCTTTCAAACCAAGCGCAAATTTTGTTTTTGGATCGCGGTGGCGCACGATCAAAGCGCTGTGGGGCGGCAGGGCGGGTAAAATGGCGGCTGGATCAGGTAAGCGCTCGGTATCGCTCATGACCCACACCCACGGCATGTTTTTGGCACAATATTTTTTGCGCGTTTTTGCGGTCAAGCCCGCCACAGTGGTTGAGAGACGACGTAACATCAGGGCATCATAGCTGCTATGACGGCTTTACCCAAAAATCTTCACACTGGTTCCGATATTCCATCGGCACTCGCGCACGTTCGGGTCGGACTGACCAAAGCAGCCAAGGCCGTGAGCCGCGCAGCCCTTGACGTCACCTTGATCGCGGTTTCAAAAACCCATCCCGCTGGTGCTGTTCAAGAAGCGCTGATGGCGGGGCATCGCCATTTTGGGGAAAACCGTGTGCAAGAGGCTGAAGAAAAATTTCCAGCCCTTAAAGCAAAATATCCAGACCTGACGTTACACTTGATCGGACCCTTACAAACCAACAAAGCCAAGGACGCCGTGGCTCTGTTCGATGTGATTCATACGCTCGACCGCGCCAAGCTTGCCGAAAAACTGGCCGATGAAATGCTCAGGCAAAACCGCCAGCTTCCCTGCTTTATTCAAGTCAACACCGGGCACGAGCCCCAAAAAGCGGGCATCGTGCCCGAAGAGGTTGGGCCCTTTATTGCGCTGTGTTGTGACAAATTTAAACTACCCGTGATTGGCCTGATGTGCATCCCGCCCGCCCATGATGAACCCTCGCCGCACTTTGCGTTCTTGCGGGAATTGGCCCGGCGCCATGACTTGGCTCACCTCAGTATGGGGATGAGTGGTGATGCGCAATTAGCAGTCAGGCTTGGCGCTACCCATGTGCGCGTGGGCAGTGCGATATTTGGTCAACGCCAGAAAATCAGCCAGCCTGCGTCCTAATCGTGATGGTCGAATCTGGCGACAGGGACTGAATCACGGCGATAAGATTGGGCAGGGCTAAGGCGATACATCCGGCAGTTGGCGCAAAATCTGGGGTGGCAACATGCATGAATATTGCACTGCCTTTGCCGGTGATTACGGGGTCGTCGTTATACCCAATCACAACAATAACATCGTAGACATGATCATCGCGCCATAAATTCTCGGCACTCATGGCCGAGGGAAGGCGAATGAATTTATTATAGTTGCTATCGCCAGAAGCATCGCACCAGCCATCGTGGCGGGCGATTATTTTTCGCATCAATGAACATGTTGGCAAATTGATACGGTCAGCGCGGTAGAACATCTCGCGCAATGGAAAAATACCCACAGGTGTTGCGCCGTCCCCTTCGGTTTTGTGGGTTGATACACCAGCGCGCCCCACTGCGCAGTCATACGAAACATCGTCGCACAGCAACGTTCCGCGAGATTGATTCTGAGCGCTGGGTGTTACAATCAGGTTCATGCAGCTTAAAAATATAGCCGCTTAAGGCGCGTTCTGCATCGCCTTGTATTTATCAATCGCCCCTAACATGGCTTGGTCAAACCAAACGGGCGCTTCAGCTGGTGTCTTACCAGCAGACGCGTTGCGACCATAGTTATAGGCATCCTGCGCCGATACGGTTTTTTGTGCTGCTGTGGCAACCGCTAGCGTGGCTGGGGCAAGTGCAGCGCCGCCAGCATTAACGGGCCCCGGCGCAAATTTGGTGCGCGCTTTCAACTCGGTCATAGTTGTGGGCGTAGCATCATTGCGCGCGGCAGCCGCAACGGGCCTGTCTGCGTTTTGCTTAATCGCCATAAACCGCATTTGTCCGTGGGCTTGGGCAACTTGCGCTTCAGTGATTTGCCGCTGGGCTTTAATGCTATCGGCTGGTGTTGCGCCCCCTAAGTTCCCGGTGCGCTTAAAGCTTGGGAACACATTGGCTTGCGCAGCAACTTGCGCGGTCTTTACAAAAGCTTCGGCTTCGCTCGGTACTGATTTTTGTGTTGGGGCGGCGGGCGTTGCCAAGACGGGGTCTGGGATAAACTCGCGCGCCGGTTCGAATGCTTGGGCGACTTTGATTTCATCTGAAGCAGAATTTATGGGGCCGGCGATTTGTGCTTGCGCCACCAGTGTTTGAGCATCTGACCCCGATGCCGGGGCAGCATTGCCATCCTGGCCGGTGAACATGGCCATGGCGTGTTGGCCAATGTCTTTGCCCGTGCCCTTGGTTATTGCAGCGTCAGCCATCGCTACGGCAAAACCAATTGGCCCGCCCAGTATGGTTGCGCCAATCACCTTGACGGGCGTCTTAATGGTATCGCCGGTCAGTTCACGATAGATCGTATTGACGCCAGGAATATGTTGCAGCGGGTTGATCAGGTCGAGCATGTCCCAAAAACTGAAGGGCTCATCATCAGCGCTCTTGGTTGTTTTCGCGGTTACTGTGACCTCGGGAACATCGCGCTGGAGTGCTGCGACCTGCTGATACGCAGGGTCGAGCACCGGGTCATAAACCTGGTCATTGAGGGCAGAGGCACGCTGCACCGCCGCCCGCTGATAAACCAGGCTCGTGTGTGCAGCACCGATGGAAGAAACAGATGTCATGGCCTTGGACGTGTTTTATTTTGAATAAACACACGCAAGACTGAGGCCAATAAAAAATTGTTATAAATCAATTACTTAGGTTATTTTCCGAGGGCTATTTAGGTTGCCCCAGGCAGCTTTTGCCGGGTCGAGCAGGCTTAGAATAAGTGCCCGCTGCGCTTGGCTTTGGTCAGTAAATAGCCCCGATTGTGATCGTTTGAGGGGATCACGTGGGCGACGCGCTCGCTCACCTCGATGCCGTGGCGGGCCAAGGCGCCAACCTTGGCTGGGTTATTGGTCAACAGCCGCACGCGACCGATCCCCAATTGTTTCAGCATTTGAACGGCCGGCAGATACACGCGCTCGTCGTCGTCAAACCCCAACTGTTCATTGGCATCCAGGGTATCAAAACCGAAATCTTGCAATCGGTAGGCGCGCAGTTTGTTGACCAGGCCGATACCGCGGCCTTCTTGCGCCAAGTAAAGCAAAACGCCTGCCCCTTCCTGCCCGATGGCTTGAATGGCGCCGCGCAACTGATCCCCGCAATCACAGCGCAACGATCCCAGGAGGTCGCCGGTAAAACATTCTGAATGCAGGCGAGTCAGAACAGGCTTCGTTAAATCAGGCGCTCCGATCACAATAGCTAAGTGTTCCGCGCCACCATCGCGTGACCTGAATGAAATAATGCGTGTGTTCTCGGCCTCTGCCAAAGGAACGCGCGCTTCGCTGATGGCGCGCAGGTCTTCTGCATGCAGGCGGTCGTAGGCATCAATGGCGTGGGTGCTGACAACCCACCGCCCATTTATTTTTGCCCACGCCGTTGCATCATCTCCTGTCAGGGGAGCAATCAATGCAGCGGGCAATAGGCGCGCCATTTTCATTAAACGAATCGCAGCGTCGGTGATGCTGCCTGCTGTGGCGGGTGTTGCGGTTATGTCCGGCGGAGGAATCGGCCCCTGCGCTTCGGGATTGATCAGCGGTTCGATGCGCGCTTGCGTCCAGTCGTCGGGTCCGCTCAACGTGACGGCGCGCACTGCCGCATCGCTCAACCCCAAAATCGCCGCGCGACGGCCGGTCACGGCAAGACTTTTTTTGCCAACGCCGGGCCGGGTAAAAAAGGGCGCAGGCCACGCGTCGATGGTCTCGGCCGCGCGAACAAGAACCGCCTCTTTTTCACTACACAACACAACCGCACTACCACGGCGCAGCTCAGACAGAGCGCGCTCAACCCCCTCCAATAACTCGACGGGGGCTGCGGTGATGCTGGTGTCGTTTGACGGGTCGTGGCGCGGGGTGGTCATGGTGGTTTATATACTCTTGGCGATGTGCGCAGGCCATACCCGTTAGCCCCCCAAGGCATGGTTTGGAGCCTGGTAATACAAGCTAAACCCTTTATTTTGATTATGAATCTCGGTCCGTGGTAAACCAAGGCCCAAGGGGTCACGTAAAGGATAACGCATGTCGTCGGGCCGTACTCTATTGATCGTCGAAGACGACGAGCTTTTGCGTCGCGCACTGACTGATCAGATTGCGGCCCAGCAGGATTTCGCAACAATTGATGAGGCCGCTTCTGGGGCTGAGGCCTTGAAGCTGACCCAAGGCAAGGTCTTCGACATGATCTTGCTCGATATCGGACTGCCCGACATGGATGGTCGTGATGTGTGCAAGGAGCTGCGCAAAGCCGGGGTGCGCTCGCCCATCATCATGCTGACCGCAGCAGACTCTGACGATGACACCATTACGGGGTTGGGGGCTGGTGCCAACGACTACGTCACTAAACCATTTCGCATGGCTGTGCTGTTGGCCCGGGTGCGCGCACATTTGCGCCAACACGAAAAATCAGATGACGCGATTTTTGTGATCGGGCCCTATAAGTTTCAGCCCGCCGCCAAAATGATGACCATGGATGATGGGCAAAAGAAAGTTCGCCTCACCGAAAAAGAAACCGCGATTTTGAAATATCTTTACCGCGTTGGAAACAAAACGGTATCGCGCGAAACGTTGTTGGGCGAAGTGTGGGGTTACAATGCGGCCGTCACCACCCACACGCTTGAAACCCACGTGTATCGGTTGCGGCAAAAAATTGAGCCGAACCCAGACCAGGTTGAGATCTTGATGACCGAACCTGGTGGGTATCGACTCAATCCGTAATTGACCGAATCTGCTATTCGCGTCGCGAAATATTGTTAAGTAAATCGCGAACGTTCTGCCGTAGTTCAGCGTTGTGCAGACGCCAATACGCGCGCACCAATTCCAAGGTCTCGGTGCGTTGCATAGGGTCGTTCTCAAAATTTTCAGCCTGTTCACTCAAGCCCTCAGGTGCCCGCGCCGACGGTGTATGCCGCTCGCCGGTGGTGTCCTGATTGATGTCTTCGAAAAAATACGAAATCGGGCAGCTCAGGACGCGTGAGATGTCGAACAGACGGCTCGCACTGACCCGGTTATGACCACTTTCGTATTTTTGCACCTGCTGGAACGTCACACCCACATCGCCCGCCAATTGCTCTTGGCTAATGTGAAGTAAAGTCCGACGTAATTTAACGCGTTTGCCGACGTGAATATCCACCGGATCCGGCCCGCCGCCGCGCGCGCTTGCTTGCCGCCCTCTGCCACGACTTTTCATTGCTATGACTGCCACTTCCGTAAACCCAACTATTTGTTAATCGCCGCGATTCTTTGACCGCAGTAGACAAATTCTAATCCAGAATTTTCCCTCTGTCGCCCCATTGATCTAGCGCATGGGCCATACCCCTGACCTATTGCAGATCGTGATAATTTCCCAACTCCGGGGCGCAATCCTGGTTGGCCTCGGCTGGATCAACCTGCTAAAAGGCACCAATTAAGGCGCGGGCTGCAGCGCCGCTACCCAAAGATCAATTTTTGGTACCCTGGCCATGTCCACCCCCAATTCTGCCCGCCGCGCCGCCGTCGAGCGCAAAACCAAAGAGACCCAGATTAGGGTGTCGGTGAATCTTGACGGCAAGGGCATCTACAAAATTAAGACTGGGATCGGGTTTCTTGACCACATGATGGAACAAGTTTCACGCCACAGCCTGATCGATCTTGAAGTTGAGGCGACTGGGGACTTGCATATCGATTTCCACCATACCACCGAGGATGTCGCCATTTGTCTGGGCGAGGCGGTTTCAAAAGCGTTGGGCGAGCGGGCGGGCATTGGCCGCTATGGCTCGGCCGTCATCCCCATGGACGAAACCCTGTCAGAAGTGGCCATCGACCTTTCCAATCGTCCCTACCTGATTTGGAAGGTGGAGTTCACCAAGCCCAAGCTGGGCGAAATGGACACTGAGCTGTTCAAGGAATGGTTTCAGGCTTTTTCACAAAGCGCTGGGGCGACCTTGCACGTCTGGAACAAGTACGGCGAAAACAATCACCATATCGTCGAATCGTGCTTTAAGGGCTTGGCCCGCGCGTTACGCCAAGCCATCGAAATCGACCCGCGTAAAACTGATGCGGTGCCGTCAACTAAGGGCGTCCTGGGCGGAAGCCTTTAAGATCTGAAAAGTTCATGAGCGTCGCGATTATTGATTATGGCTCGGGCAACCTGCGCTCGGCGGCGAAAGCCTTTGAGCGTGCTGCGCGTGATGCGGGTTATACCGGCGCTATTGCTGTCACCGCCGACGCAGCGGCGGTGGTAAAAGCCGATCACATTGTTCTGCCGGGTGTGGGCGCTTTCCCCGATTGCCGCCGTGGGCTTGATGCCGTTCCAGGCATGGTGGCGGCATTGAATGAAGCTGTGCTTGCTAAAGGCAAACCTTTTTTAGGAATATGTGTCGGGATGCAGCTGATGGCGTCGCGCGGCCATGAGCATCACGAAACCAAAGGTCTGGGGTGGATCGCGGGGGATGTTATGGGCCTGACGCCGCCGTCAGATGGGCCCCAACAAGGTCCCGCAGGAACCGGGTTTCGTATCCCGCACATGGGGTGGAATGAACTTAAATTCGACCGCGCCCACCCAGTGCTGGCGGGGATCGCGCCTGGTGCCCATGTCTACTTCGTGCATAGTTATCAGATGAAGTGTGCAGAGCCTGCGCATGTTTTGGCCGCAGTTGACTACGGTGGGGAAGTGACGGCCATGATTGGGCGCGACAATATGGTTGGCACCCAATTTCACCCCGAGAAAAGCCAAGCCACCGGCCTTAAGCTTATCGCCAATTTCTTAGCGTGGAAGCCATGATCCTTTTTCCAGCGATTGATTTGAAAGATGGCCGCTGTGTTCGCCTGAAACGCGGCGACATGGCCGAGGCGACAGTTTTTAATGATGACCCTGCAAATCAAGCCCTGAAATTTGTGGCGGCGGGTGCTGAGTGGATTCACATCGTTGACCTCAACGGTGCGTTTGCAGGCCGCCCGCTTAATGTTCCGGCGGTCACAACAATTATCATGGCGGCCAAAGTGCCGCTTCAATTGGGCGGTGGAATTCGCGACTTGTCGACGATTGAGGCATGGCTCAAGGCTGGAATCTCACGCGTCATTTTGGGCACGGTGGCGGTTAAAACCCCATCATTGGTGCGCGATGCCTGCAAGGCGTTTCCAGGCAAGATTGCAGTGGGGATTGATGCCCGCAATGGCATGGTCGCAACTGAGGGCTGGGCTGAGACGTCTGATTTGTCAGTCATCGAACTCGCACAGCGGTTTGTTGACGTCGGCGTTGCTGGCATCATCCACACCGACATCGACCGCGACGGATTAATGGGCGGCGCTAATGTCGCCGCTTCGGCTGAATTGGCGCGCGCTGTGCCGATCCCGGTCATTGTCTCAGGCGGCGTGTCCTCGCTTGAAGATATCAAAGCGGTCAAAGCCGAAGCGGCCTCAGGGCTGGCGGGTGTTATCGCAGGGCGCGCTATTTATGACGGCCGGCTTGATATCAAAGCTGCCATAGATGTGTTGAAAGCGTAACGCCGCGGTGTCGTTCCTGATGCAAAAGGTATTTGTTTCGTGCTTAAAATTCGCATCATCCCCTGTCTCGATGTCAAAGACGGTCGCGTTGTTAAAGGCGTAAACTTTGTTGACCTCAAAGACGCTGGCGATCCGGTGGAGCAGGCCAAGCTTTATGATGCTGAAGGTGCTGACGAGCTATGTTTTCTTGATATCACCGCCAGTCATGAAAATCGCGATACGCTGCTTGATGTTGTCTCGCGCACAGCTGATCAGTGCTTCATGCCACTCACCGTGGGCGGCGGGGTGCGCACCACTGATGACATCCGCAAGCTTCTTTTGGCAGGCGCAGATAAGGTTTCGATCAATACCGAAGCCGTAAAAAACCCTGAATTCGTAAAAAGCGCCGCTGAGAAATTTGGCAATCAGTGCATTGTTGTGGCAATCGACGCCAAGCAAACCGCACCTGGAACTTTTGAGATTTTTACCCATGGTGGGCGCAATGCCACCGGGCTTAATGCGGTCGATTGGGCCAAGCGCATGGTTCAATATGGCGCTGGTGAGATTTTGCTGACATCAATGGACCGCGATGGCACCAAAGCTGGCTATAATATTCCGCTCACGCGCGCGGTGGCCGATGCAGTGTCAGTGCCGGTCATTGCATCGGGGGGCGTTGGAACGCTCGATCATTTGGTTGCGGGGGTTCGGGAAGGCCATGCGACGGCCGTACTTGCCGCTTCCATTTTCCACTTCGGTCAATATACGATTCGCCAAGCCAAGGCTCATTTGAGCCAAGCCGGATTGCCGGTGCGTTAAGCACTGAACAGCGGCCATCAACGCGGGGGATAAAACAATGCCTGCGACCGAGAAAATTCTTTCCGAGATGTTCGAGGTGATCGAGGGTCGCAAGACTGCCGATCCCGAAACATCATATACCGCGCGCCTGTTCGGCAAAGGCACACAGAAGATTGCGCAAAAATTTGGCGAAGAAGCGGTTGAGGTGGTGATCTCAGCAGTTTCAGAAAGCCAAGAGCGCTTGATCCGCGAAAGTGCTGACGTGCTGTATCACTTGCTTGTGCTGTGGGCGCATAAGGGGGTTAAGCCGCCCTTGGTGTGGGAAGAGCTTGAAAAGCGGTTTGGCACCTCTGGCCTGGCCGTCAAAGAAGCGCGCAAGAAGAGTGGAAGTTAAAGTCTCATCCCATGAGCTACGACGATAACAATATATTTGCTAAAATTTTGCGCGGCGAAATTCCGTGTCAGAAAATTTACGAAGATTCACACACCCTTGCCTTCGACGACATCAACCCCCAGGCCCCGATTCATGCGCTGGTAATCCCTAAAGGTAAGTATGTGTCGATGACGGATTTTGCTGCCAAAGCCAGCGACACTGAACTTGCAGCATTCAACCGCGCAATTTTAAGGGTGGTTGAAATCAAAGGCCTTAAAGAAGGCGGCTACCGGTTGATCACAAATAATGGCCTTAACGGTGGCCAAGAAGTGCCCCACCTGCATGTTCATGTTGTCGGTGGTGGGCGCTTGGGGCCCATGCTGGCCCGCAAAATATAATCTAAAATATAATCCAAAAACTATTTTGGCGGCACCGCTTGCGTTGGTGGTGCGGGTGTTGTGCAGGGGCGCTTGGCCGCACCATCAACGCAAGCAGTGGTGGTGGTCAGCAAGGCCATCGCGTCCTCAATCTCGCGTTTTGGAATATCTGGGCCCTGTTCGCCGTATGCCGGTGTGCGCCACGCGCGGGTCAGAATATAGACTCGGCTATCGCCTTGAATGGCTTTTGTATAGCGCGTCTCGCCCATCCCGCTATCGCGATTTTTTTTACATCCCAAAATCCAAAATGCGCTGGGATATCCGTTATTCACACCCGATTGAAATTTCCCCTCAATCGTACCTAAGCATGCTGCACGGTTTTGGCCCTGCGTGCGCCGATACAACGCATCCAGCGGCAAGGTGTTCAGTTCGTGATAAACCTCAAGCGTAATGCGGTTGCGCCATGCGGTGACAGTTTCAGAGGCGGGCACATAATCCAGCACCTCGATATTGCCACGATTGGTGGCCACTTCTTTCCAGCCCGCTGGAAACAAGGGCATCGAGAGGCGCTCATTCGATAAAGGTTTTTGTTGCGGGATGCTCATTTGCCCAACCGCAGATGGTGCAGCAAAAGTCGCAACCAGTGCTGCGAGCGCGCCCCGCTTAATATATTTCATCCTAATATATTTCATATGGTAAATCATGGCTCCATGGTGTGGCGAAGTTGGGGCGAAATCAAGCGGCTCGGCCTAAAGTGGGAAAGTGGCTCCCAGCGTCACTCCGCCGTACTTATGGCCATGGTCCTGGCGTTCAAATTCGCGCGACTTCCACACATGAGTATAACTCAAGCGCCAGGAACCCAGGCTGACCACAGCTCCGGTACGAAATTCTGAGAGAATATTCTTTTGTGAAACGTGCGCAATATTATCTGAGCGCTTACGAAAAGTATTGCCCGCTAAAAATAAATTATGCGCCGAGACCCCACCGGTAAGCTCGCTGAACAAATAGACGGAGGGCTTGCGATCAGCAGCGCTCCACGCGCCGCGCATCACGTCATCATCGAAGTTATACCCCACCCGAAGGCGCGCCCCGCCTTTTGCATAAATCGCAATGGTGCCAGCCGCGGCCTCAAATACGGGAGCGCCCTCTATTCCCACGGCACCCCATGTGTGGCGCACAGGGTATGCACGCGAATACCGCAGCAACAGGCCTGGTTCGTTGCGTATTTGATGCGACCATCCCATCGGGCGGTTGAGCCCAAACCAGCGGTGCCATGTGGCCTGCGTATCATCAGCCTGTGACGTGGGCCCGACCACACCAACTTGAAGCTCAAGGGTGTCATCAACGCAGTTTTTGAATTTAATGCACCCATTGACCCGCATATCGCGATTGACCGTCACCGACCAGAACATCCAGCCCGCATAAGGCCGATCAGTAGATATTTTATCGGAGATCGAAATTTTAGCAGGTGTAAACATCTGTTGGGTAAACGCATAACGCGTCGACCAGAATATTTCTGCTGGGGCATTTGGTTCGTGGCTTGGTTTAGGTATGGGGGGCAGTAATTTTGGCAGCCATGCGAAAACAACATCAGGCGTCGTATTCAGCGTCAGCGAAAGTGCTCCACCGTTGGTGTAGTAACGGTCAGTGCCGTGCAAAACCCAAAAGTCATTCTCCGATAGCAGCTCAACATAACCCTGTGTGGCTGGAGTGCGTGTCGAGGGCGCGTCTTGAGCCAATAGACCGTGGTGAACTCCCCACGTCGAAAGGGCTGTCATGGCACTCACCGCGAGGCGGCGTTGCCACGTAGAGTGTATAGAATATAATTCCTTCATCACCGCAGTGTGGGCGATGACCGGGCGTATCTCAAGGTATACTGCGAGTGTTGCTGCTCGTGGATTGGTCTTTCATCCAAGTCAGCGTTGCCGCGAGGCGAGCCGCTTTCTATGGTGGGGGCCTTGAAACTGGTGTTGTGAATTAGATATATGAAAAAAGCGCATGTTTTAATTGTTGGGGCTGGCATTGGTGGACTGACAGCCACACTGGCGCTCCAGCGCGCAGGCCATAAAGTTTCGGTGTTTGAGATCGCGCCCCAGCTCGGCGAGGTGGGCGCTGGCCTGACCATTAGCCCTAATGCCACCCATGCTTTGGAATATGTGGGCCTTGGCCCGTTCATGGCAGCCCATGGCGATAAGCCCGAGGCCGGAGCCAGTGTGCATTATCAAACCGGCGACGTGCTGTACTTTACGCAGCGCGATAGCGAGTTTCGTGAAAAGTACGGCGCTGAGTATTACCAAATTCACCGCGCTGATATGCACACCGCGCTGGCTGATGCAGTGCGCGCGGCTGACCCCAGCGCAATTCACCTCAGCCACGCCTTCAAAAGTGTTGTGCAAAATGGCGATACGGTCACGGCTACTTTCGCCAATGGCCTAAGCTATACCGGCGATGCGTTGATCGGGTGTGATGGTGTGCGCTCGGCGGTGCGTGGTGTTTTGTTTGGAGCCGAAGCGCCCAAGTTCACAGGCCAAGTCGCTTTTCGTGGGTTGGTGGATGCTGACCCTGTCCGCGAACACATTGTGCCAACCCCCTCCTCCTCCGCCATGGGTCCAGGGCGTTTGTTCACGCGCTATTTCGTGCGCAAAAGAAAACTTCTCAACTTTGTTGGTATCGCGCGCACTGATGCGTGGAATGAAGAAGGGTGGAGCATCCCCGCCACCCCTGAAGAAATGCTCACGGTGTTTGGTGACTTTAACACCCACACCATCGCCATTATCAAAAGCACCCCCGCAGGCCGGTTATTTAAATGGGCGCTGTTTGACCGCGACCCTTTGCCGCAGTGGACCAAAGGTCGGGTGACGTTGTTGGGTGATGCTGCCCACCCCATGTTGCCGTTTCTGGGCATGGGTGCGGCGATGGGCCTTGAGGACGGCGCGGTGCTGGGCCGCGCATTCGAAGCCTCTCAAACCATCGACGAGGCGATTACGCGGTATGAAAATGCCCGCAAAGAACGCACCACGATGGTGCTGCTCAATTCACGCAAGCAGGGTTTGATTTATCAATCTGACGACCCGGCCAGCCTGCGCGGCCAAACCTCGGGCGAACTGCGCCTCGGGCTTTTCGATTATAATGTCAAAACAGTTGCGGTTTAGCTTTGGTTTAACCCACGCCCTGGCATCACGCGCCGGTAACTCAGCGCCTCGGCAATGTGAATGCGCTTAACATGTGCAGCGCCCTCTAAATCCGCAATCGTTCGCGCCACACGCAAAATGCGGTGATACCCACGCGCAGAAAGCCGCATTTTCTCAGCAGCTTGCGTGAGCAGTGCGCGGCCATCTGAATCAGGGGCCGCGACCTCTTCGAGGAGCTCCCCATCAGCTTCGGCATTGCTGGCAGCGGTCGTTGATTGATAACGCGCCACTTGAATGGCCCGCGCTTTGGCCACCCGCGCAGCCACGGTCGCACTATTTTCTTTGGGTGGCGGGGCGGACATATCCAATGGGTCCACCGGCGGCACATCGATATGAATATCGATGCGGTCAAACATCGGCCCGGAAATTTTACCCTGATAATCTTCGGCACATCGGGGCGC
>JANLSL010000248.1:0-1938 GCA_031362385.1 Alphaproteobacteria bacterium
TGGCTATTTGTTCGGCCCCTTGGTTGATATGACCCAAGAGCATTGGGATGCAGTGCTGGGTGTGAACTTGCGCGGATGTTTCTTCGGCATCAAACACGCAGCCAAACAAATGATTAAACAGGGCAACGGTGGGCGGATCATCAACATCGCCAGCCAGGCAGCGAAATCAGGTTTTGCCCAAGCGGCGGCCTATTCAGCCAGTAAGCATGGCGTGGTGGGCCTAACGCGGGCGGCAGCATTGGAATTAGCCGCGCACAAAATCACCGTTAATGCCATTTGCCCGAACCATGTGACCACCGGGCTAGGCGCCTGGCAGAATGATTTCATGAGCAAGGCGCAAGGCAAAACAGTTGATCAGTACCTGGCTGATATGCGCGCGCGCATTCCGATGGGGCGTCCGGGCTTAACCGAGGACATTGCCAAGGCGTGCGCCTTCCTGTGCTCAGATCAGGCAGACTACATTACTGCCGAAGCGATGAATGTATCTGGCGGCGAAGAGTACCATTAGGAGACGTCCATGAATTCGTTTCAGTGGCCCGGCGGTGCGCGCTTGGCGGTATCACTGGTTGTCAACGTTGAGGAGGGTGCAGAGGAAAACATCCTTGATGGCGACCGTGGTCCTGAGCCAGTCGATGAGTTTCAGGTTTCGCTTGGCAAGCCGATCCGCAACTACGGTAACGAAACCAACTATCAGTACGGCATCAAGGCAGCCGCGCCGCGCGTACTGAAGTTGTTAGAACACACCAAGATCAAGGCCACGTTTACAGCGGCGGCAGTGGCGTTGGAACGCGCACCCCACGTGGCCAAAGAAATTGTCAGCGGCGGGCATGAAGTGTGCGCGCATGGCTATCGCTGGACCGCACAACACCGCTTTGATGAAGCGGCCGAACGCGAATTCATTGCCAAAGCCGTGACCAGCATCGAAAAAACCTGCGGCAAACGCCCTGATGGCTGGCTGGCGCGCTACCTGATTACTGGCAACACGCGCAATCTGCTGATCGAGCAGGGCTTTACCTATCACATGGATGATTATTCCGATGACGTTCCATTTTGGGATGTAACGGGGGCTAAGCCCATTGTGATCGTGCCCTATGCGCTTGATACCAATGATATGAAAATGTGGATGGCACCCGCCTATACGCCCGACCAATGGCTCAAGTATGTGTGCGATACATTTGATGAGCTGTACGCCGAAAGTGCCATAAGCCCGAAAATGATGTCGGTGGGTGTGCATTTGCGCATTATCGGTCGGCCCGGACGCATCGGCCAACTACGCGCCTTTATTCAGCATGCGCAAAAAAAGCCAGGTGTGTGGTTTGCGACGCGCAAAGAAATTGCCGATACATTTGCGGCCCAAGTGCCGCCTTCGAAATAAAAGGAGAGGTGTTATGGTTGCAGAAGCAGTAAAAGTTGGCGAGAAGCGCTACCGGGAACGCGGCGGGCGTTACTATGAGGATTTTGAATTGGGCGCCACCTATGAGCATCGCCCGGGCCGCACCATTACCGAAACCGACAACACCTGGTTCACGTTGTTGACCAACAACACGCACCCCATTCACTACGATGCCGAATATGCCAAACACACTGAGTTCAAGCAGCGCTTGGTGGTCTCTACGCTCACGGTTGCGATTGTGACGGGAATGAGCGTGTCGGACATGAGCCAGAAAGCCATCGCCAACTTGGCGTGGACCGACATTGTACTGCCGAACCCTGTGTTTGCTGGCGATACAATCTATGCTGAGTCTGAGGTGCTGGAAAAGCGCCCCTCAAAAAGTCGGCCGGGTCAGGGTATCGTGAAATTCAAAACCACAGCTAAAAATCAGCGCGGCGAAATTGTGTGCTCGTTCTTTCGCACGATTTTAGTGATGGGCCGCGATAACGAGATTGAAGCTAGGCTGGTTATTGATGGAGGCTGGTCATGACATGCTCGCGCAGGGA
>JANLSL010000439.1:0-2141 GCA_031362385.1 Alphaproteobacteria bacterium
CATCGATTTTGAATTCTTGAATAGTGGCGCGCGGTGCCGGCTCTTCATTGATATTGCCGCGTGAGCCGATGGCGACATAAAACTTTGTGCCATCAGGATGGAGTGCAACCGCGCGGGTGGAATGCCCGGCAGGGTCGGCCAACGCGCCCTCTTTAGTGACTTGCGCTGCGGGTGCGCTGGCTTTCATGTCGCCGGTTTTATATGGCAAGCGCCATACTGCTGTTGTATCGCCCACCAAAACGAAACCCTTACCCATCGCAAGGCCAAAGGGCCCGCGAAACCCTTCTGCGAAGACCTCAGTTTTCTCGGCTTTGCCATCACCGTTATCGTCACGCAGCACTAAAATTTTACCGGCACTTTGTGCCGCGACAAAAATATCGCCGTTAGGGGCCGTCATCATGTTGCGCGCGTCGGCCAAACCCTCGGCGAACAGATTGACTTTAAAACCAGCCATCGCCTTGGGCAGAGCGTCTGGGGCCCGCGGAATTGTGCGTGATGGATTGGCCGGACTGGGCGGTGAATAGGGTGCCGGCATTGCGCTAAGATCGATTTTGATTTTGGTGCCAGGAGCTTGTTCAAAATTTTGCGCGCCCGCAGAATTGGCGGTTGCGGCCAACACCATCGCAGCCATGGAGATTGAGAACCGGTTCATTGCTGCGACTCCATCACTTATATAGCGGCTGTTATGCGGTGGTGTTGATGCCGGGCGAAGCCGCAGCTTCTGGCTTCGCAGCTTCGCGCTTTGGACCACCGCGTGAAACCAAAACCATCGCCGGGCGCAACAAGCGTTCGTGCATGGTGTAACCTTCGATCATCACCTGCACCACGGTACCCGATGGCACCGTGGTGTTTTCAACTTCTTGCACGGCGTTATGTAAATTCGCATCAAACGGTTGGTTGAGCGCGTTTACTTTTTTAACGCCTTGATCTTCCAAAACCTTGATCAGTTCTTTTTCCGTCAGCTCAACCCCGATCGCGAGGTTCTTGAGGGTGTCGTTGCTGGAGCGCTGATCAACCGGTGCGGCCAAAAGGGCGCGGCCTAAATTATCGGCCACTTGCAATAGCGTTTTGCAAATATTCGCGGTGGCAAACTTCGCATTTTCTGAAACTCGCCGGTCTGCGCGCTTGGCTGCATTTTCAGCTTCCGCCAAGGCCAACAGACGATCACTTTTGAGCTGCTCTATTTGTTTTTCAAGATCAGAGATGTGCGCGGTAAGTGCGTCAACCGCCGCCGCAACTGCTTCGGGTGGTGGTCCAGATTGCACGGCTTCAAAGAACGCGTCGGTGTTTTCTTGGTGTGGCGCAGTCTCATTCATTTGCATTTACTTTGTCGTTTAAAGATTTATTGACCCAACATACGGCTGACAACTTTTGCCGTATAATCGACCATCGGAATAATGCGGGCATAATTGATTCGGGTCGGTCCGACAATGCCGATTGCGCCGATAATTTGCTCGCGCGCATTCATAAACGGCGCAACCACCATCGAGCAACCAGCCATACCAAAAAGTTCGTTCTGTGCGCCGATAAAAATTTGCACGCCGTCAGCCAGGCCAACAAGGTCGACAATCCGCAGCATTTGTGCGCGCGTTTCCAAGGTCGAGAACAGCGTACGGATCCGCGCCAAGTCATCAAGTGCGGTAATGTTATTCAAAAGGTGCGATTGCCCTTTGATAATTAAAGACCCGTCGTTCGAGTTGTCACCAACGCGAACCGCCAGCCCGGCTTGAACAACCCTGGCGGTCAGCTCATCAAGTTGGGCGCGGCGGCTTTCGATCTCGTTCAAAATATCGCTGCGTGCTTCAACTAAGGTTTTTCCAGCCAAGCGCGCCGAGAGAAAATTTCCAGCCTCGATCAAAGCTGAAACCGGCAAGTCAGCAGGAACCTCAACCAAACGATTTTCGACCACGCCAGACTCACTGACCATCACCACCAACGCACGGCCAGGTTTCAAGCTGACAAATTCAATGTGCTTAAGCGGTGATTCCATTTTGGGGGCCAGCACCATGCTGGCGCACTGCGACAGCCCCGAAAGCGTGGTGGTCACTTGGCTGAGCACTTCTTCAACCGAGCGCCCGGCAGCTTGGCAGTGGGCTTCGATCACCTGGCGCTCTTGGCTATCGAGCCCGCCGACTTGCAGC
>JANLSL010000462.1:0-2652 GCA_031362385.1 Alphaproteobacteria bacterium
GACTGACCTGATCGAGACCCTAGGCATCGGCGAAGAAGTGTTTTTGTCTTTCCTGCCACTCAGTCATTCTTACGAGCATATGGGCGGGCAGTTCTTGCCCATTTCACTGGGGGCGGAAATTTACTACGCCGAGCGCGTGGAGACCTTACCAACCAACCTGCTTGAATGCCGCCCGACGATCATGACAGCGGTGCCGCGCTTGTACGAGAGTATGCGGTTGCGCATTCTGCAAACCCTCAAACGGCAAAAGCCTATCGAGCAAAAACTCTTCGATATGGCGTTGAGGCTGGGCATCAAGAAGTACGAAACCCCAGAGGCAATGACGCTGTGGGATAAGATACAAGATGTGGCCGTCGACCTAATTGTGCGCCGAAAAATCCGTAATCGCTTCGGCGGGCGCTTGAAAACCATGGTTTCGGGCGGCGCACCGCTGAACTACGACGTTGGCCTTTTCTTTGTGGCGCTGGGTGTTCCCCTCCTCCAGGGCTATGGTCAAACCGAAGCTGCACCACTGATTAGCGCCAACCCACCCCGGAAAGTGAAACTCAAAACCGTTGGCGTTCCAGTGAAGGGCGTTGAAGCCAAGATTGCACCCGACGGCGAAATTGTGGTGCGCGGCGAAATGGTGATGAAAGGGTATTGGAACGACCCTGACACCACACTGGTGGCGATTGATTCTGAAGGCTGGCTCCATACCGGCGACATCGGCCATTTTGACCATGAGGGTTATCTCGAAATTACCGACCGTAAGAAAGATATCATTGTGAACTCAGGCGGCGATAATATTTCACCGCAACGTGTGCAAGGTGTGCTCTGCCTCGAAGAAGCCATCGCCCAGGCCATGGTTTATGGTGACAAAAAGCCCTACCTCACCGCAGTCATTGTCCCGAGTGAATCCTTCGCCAAGTCATGGAGCGAGCAAAGCAATGCGCCCAGCGACTTGGCAACGCTTGCCAGCAACGCCGAATTCAAATCAATGATTGGCAAAGCGATCGAACGTGGCAATGCGCAGTTAGGTGCGATTGAAAAGGTGCGCAAATTTGTGCTGGCCCCACAACCGTTCACGGTTGAAAATGGCCAAATGACCCCGACCCTTAAAGTCCGCCGTCATACGATTGTGCGGGAATATAAAGACGCGTTGGAAAATTTATACGCTTAGCGCAAGCTTTTCATCTGGCTCAGCTTTAGATTCTGAACCTAAATGAGCGCTTAACGGCTCGAGCCAACAGCATCTAAATATATTTGAAGCAATGATTCTTGCTCTTCAAGGTCGGCCTTATCCATGCCGCGTACCTTGATGACTTGGCGCATCACCTTCACGTCATAGCCAACGCTTTTGGCTTCGGAATAGACCTCGCGGATATCGGCACCGAGGTTTTTCTTTTCTTCTTCCAGGCGCTCAATACGCGTGATGAATTGCTTGAGCCGCTGACTGGAAATACTTTTATCGGCTGCGCCGTCGGGCATGATCTGTGTTCCTCAACCAAGAAGGTCGGGAACCTAAGTGAAACCCAGGCGCGGGCCAAGCCCTGTGCGCTGTGGATAAAAAAGAAACCTGGGGGTGAAATTTATTTCAAACGCCGAACCGTGGGTTTGCCGTCTGCCCCCGCCTCAACAATAGCTGCGACTTTGTTGCGCGCGCGAAACTCAGCGCGCCATTTCTCAAACTCAGCAGGGGCAATCCGGTCCTCACGGAACAATGAAAAGCCCCGCAAATCGCCCAACTTGGCAGCGGGTGTTGCATTAGCTGCACCTGAACCCGTTTTATCGCTGACGAGGCCAAAATTCGAGCGATAGCGTTTATCTGCGGTAGGCGCGAATACAAACATCCGATACGTGTCCGAGCCGGTTATTGTATTCGGAGTTACTCGTACGCCAGTGTCGGGAGAGAGAATTTTCATCACCGTTACTTCTTCGGGTGCTGGCCCAGGTGGGACAGTGCCGGTCAGTTTCACGGTTCCTGTCGCGTCGACCAGTTCACCCTTGAGCACGCTGACAGTTTCAATGCCTTCATCCGCTGTTGTTTGCCCTTTGCCATAGGTGAGAGCTAATTTGCTTGGCGCATAAAACTTGTACTCGGTCTCGGTATAATTCTTACCATTCAGCTCAACATGAATCAGCGCATTATATGAGCGAATATTGTAGTCCAATTCGCCATTCATGTAGGTGTTTTCAGCGCGCCACCACCCCGCCATCAAATTCCAGTATGCATGTTGTTTCAATTCTAACTGTGCAAAGGCAGGCGTTGAACTCAAGAGCGCAGTAAAAAGCACTAAGGCACGGATCATGGAACCACCGAGATGACAGCATGCAAGGGAGTAGTCTCTTCAAATTTCTTTTGTTGGTCGGTTGAAGCCGCCTGTTGATGCTTGGCTTTCCAATCCTTGATCGGCAGGCCGTAGACAATTTCTTGAGCTTGCTCGTAGCTCAGCGGGTTATTGAAATGCTCCGCCGCAGCTTTATACCACTTGGCCAGGCAGTTCCGGCAAAAGCCTGCGGTATTCATAATGTCGATGTTTTGAACGTCGGTGCGCTTTTGTAAATGCTGAACCTATCTCTTAACAGAAATATTAAAATAAACGAGCATAAAAAACGCTTATAAAATATCAGTAAAATAGTATATTAGCGACGGCTTATGAGCAAACAAGTAGT
>JANLSL010000538.1:0-6130 GCA_031362385.1 Alphaproteobacteria bacterium
CATCCCTGCATAATTTGCCATCCACATATCGAACAGGAACATCGCGCAATGCGGGGCCTTGCTGGCAACTGTGCAAGCGCTGCGACCTCGCCTGACGCCGATTTCGAGATACGTTCGGGGCTGCAATGCCTCAGCCAAGCATAATAAAACAGTGACAATATCGGCATAGCGCCAGTGGGCAGCGAATTGCTTTAACCCGTGGCCATAAAAATCTTTCAGATAAGTTGTGTAATCGTCTGGAGAAAGCCGTCCCATCAGTTCGAGCGCTTGCGTGATTGACTCGGTGCGTGTGACCTTACCCCCCAGTGTATCCGCACCGGCCATGACGGGCGGGTACCAAGCGGTTTGGCCAGGTGCAGGCGAATGACAAATCGACGGCACAAGGGTTTTAGTTGGCGTATACAGGGGCTGCGGCAGCGTTGGTGGCATCACAACATTCCTTGGGGCCGATAGTCTTGTTAGTTTTGAATTGAGAGTGGTTTATTGTGTCGCGGCCTGCTGGCCCAGGCAAGCAGTAAGCAGGTATCACAGGGGCCGCAGCAATTGGGCAGGGCTCCCCGCATAAATGCCTGGCCGCTCGATATTGCGCGTGACGACCGCTCCGGCGCCGATGACCGCTCGGTCGCAGATGTCGACCGGCAAGATTGTTGCATTACTGCCGATACTGACGTCGTTACCAATGCGCGTCGCCCCCCAGAGTTCGCGGTTGCCTTTAGCGGGCCCCCCCGTGCGGAAGGTATCGTTGATAAATTTGACACCGTGGCCAATGAAACAGCGATCACCAATGCTGACCAGTTCGCAAATAAAAGAATGCGATTGGATTCGGCAGTCCTTGCCCACCACCGCACCTTTTTGGATTTCCACAAACGGCCCAATCGTTGAGCCCTCACCAATGGAACAGCCATAAAGATTTACTGGCTTATGGACGGTCACATTCTTCCCGAATGTGACATCAGAAATGCCAGATTCTTTGAGGATGGGCGGGTGGTTTTGATCTTTGTCGGTCATGATCTCAGGGCCGTGCAGTCTTGAGGAATGTGGTCACGACGCTCTCGGCTTCAGCGTCAGTGATATCGGCACAGATCGGAAGACTCAAGACTCGCTGCGCCGCCGCCTCGGTTTTTGGCAATGAGACGGCTGATGCGGTCATCTGTGCTAAGGCTGGCTGCTGATGTAATGGCACGGGGTAGTGTACGCCCGCGCCAATGCCATTGGCTTTCAGTTTCTCAAAGGTTGCGTCGCGGTCAGAAACTTCAACCACATACAAATGATACACGCAGCTGGTATGGGCCAACGCCTCAATCACTTTGAATCCGGCGGGCTTGAGGCGTGAATCATAAAATTGAGCAACGGCTTGCCGTCGCTCAGTCCAGCGGCGCAAATGGGGCAGCTTCACGCGTAAGACTGCGGCCTGAATCTCATCCATGCGCACATTGCCGCCCACGACATCATGCCCATATTTCGAGGCGCGGCCATGATCGGCAAGCTTAGCAATCAGGTCTGCCACACGTTTTTCACGCGCAATGACAAAGCCCCCATCACCATAAGCGCCGAGATTCTTGCCTGGGTAAAAACTAAAAGTCCCTGCATCGCCGATGGTGCCCGCAACCTCGCCGTGATGGGTTGCTAAATGGGCTTGGGCTGTATCCTCGATGACTTTGAGATTGTGCTTTTTTGCCAACGCCATAATCGCGTTCATATCAGCCACAGCCCCATAAAGATGAACCGGAAGGATGGCACGTGTTCTGGGCGTAATTAGAATGCTCCCAGGATCAAGCGTGTACGAGCGCGGATCAATCTCAGCGAATACCGGTGTTGCTCCAACATTCAAGATTGCTTCGACGGTCGCAAAAAAAGTATGTGCAACCGTCACCACTTCGTCACCAGGGCCGATGCCCAGAGCTTTAAGCGCCAATTCAATCGCCGAAGTTCCGTTGTCACAAGCCGCGCCATGCTGCGCACCAAAAACTTTCAGATAGGCTTCAGTAAAGGCGCGGACTTCCCGGCCGTTGATAAACTCTTGTCGACCAATGACGCCCGCAATAGCTGCATCTACTTCCGACTTGATCCCGGCGTACTGTCGTTGGAGATTGACCAAAGGAATCATAGCTATATGTCACTCACCGAGAAAATCATCGCCTGAGGCCGCGAGAAGAAGCGTGTCGCACCGTTCTGAAAACGATTGCGCAGCACTTCTTGCCAAAAGGATTCCACCGTGGCTTGCGGGCTGCGTTTAAGAAGCTCGTCGATCTGCGCTGTCAGGCTTTCGATATCCGGTCCCCCCGTATTCTCCTGATAGAGCGCCAAAGTATTGTTCGCATAGCCTGCCGGAATCACTGCCCTGGCTTTGAACCCCGCCAGCTCAATGTTTTCGATGTACTGCCAGGCCGGGTAGGGCCACTCGTAAAGTCCATGCGGCTGGCAATAGGGGTGTGATGAAATCTGAGAATAGAGTTCTTGTGGCGTTTCTGCGAACCATTCACGAAATGCCAGCCAAACACCGTTCGGGGTCATTTTCTGGCGAATAGATGCCGCCGCTTGGGTGATATTTTTGAAATGGTGGATGCAATTTTTGGTAATCACGACAGGGTAGCGTTCGGGGCCTGCGTGCCATTGATCCATGTTATTATGTATTTTTATACGGCTAGAATCGGCGCGGCTGCGTAAATAGCCAGTGCCCGTATTGAACTCACCATTGGGCTCCATCAAATGCATCTGGTCGAAACCGGAACTACTTAAAGCCCATGATAAAAAACCCGGGCCCCCACCAATTTCACAGATTTTCTGGCTCTGGCTTACGCCAAAAAGGCCCAATAGCTTCAGTATTGTCTTGAGCTCGTATCCGGCTAAAAACCGCTGAAACGAGGCCGCGCGGTCTAGTTCAAGAAAGATGCTCTCCAGCAGGCTACGGATCTGCGGGTTGGTGGGGCTCAGGGCTTGTTGGTCGCAGATCACGCGCTCGTGGCGGGCGGGGTCCTCGACAAGTGTATGAATTTTTAACCGGCTGGGATCCATAGTGCCTCGGGTGAGTATGCTTAAGGTGATCATACTTTAGCGTCTCGACCAAGGGTATTTGTCGCCGCCAGCGGTACTTGCGTGTACGCTGGTCTGGGCTTGCGACTTAACTCGATCTCAACTTACGGCGTGGTGCGCGTAGCTATGCGTTTTCTTCAGATTGCATCTTTTTATCAAAGTTATCTGGCAACATTTTATGCGCGCAATCCACACGTTGCGGTAACAAGTTTTGACGCCCAAATCGCTGCACTGTTGGCAGATGGGTTTGGCGGCGGGCACCTGATTGCGCCTTATATGACAAGCGCTGGGTATGAATCGACGCTGATCATTACCAATGCGCTGCCTGCGCAATCGCGTTGGGCGCTCGATCACGGGCTACCTGCGCCCCAAAATCATCAAGAGCTAAGCGCCTTGGTGGCGCGACAAATTGAGATCCTCAAACCTGATATCCTCTATGTGCTCGACCCGATCAGCTTTGATGGACGCTTTCTCGCGCATTTGACACACCAGCCCCGCGTTGTGGTTGGGTGGCGTGCTGCCAACATTCCAACGGGCACCAGTTGGACCGGCTTTGACCTGATGTTGTCCAGCGATGAAGGGTGCCGCCGTCGCGCACTTGAGCTGGGGGCCTTGCGTGCTGCGCCGTATCGGCCTGGCTTCCCTGTCGCCATAGCCAAAGCTGTCGCCTCAACAGCCAAGACCAGCGATTTGGTATTTTGCGGTCAAATGACTGTTGAGCATCAGACCCGCCTCAAGGCGCTGGTAAGTTTACTCGGCGACCTCAAATCGTCGCGCGATTTTTCTGCGGCCTTGCATTTGGGGCTCCCGCAAGACCCACGAATTCCTTCTGAGCTGCGGCCCTATGATCGCGGCGCAGTATGGGGAATGGATATGTACCGCGCCGTGCGCAGCGGCAAGATCGCGCCCAATTTTCATATCGATTTGGCCGCCTCCAAGGGCCAAAACATGCGGATTTTTGAAACCCTTGGGGTTGGCTCGTTCTTGCTCACGGAGCAGGATGCTTCTTTGGCGGAGTATTTTGAAGCTGGTCGCGAAGTTGAGACCTATTCATCGCACGGCGAACTTGTTGAGAAGATCAATTATTATCTTGATCACGATGTTGAGCGCGAGGCCATTGCCAAGCGCGGTCAAGATCGTTGTTTGGCGGATTTTGCCATGGAGCGCCGCGCCGAGGTGATGGCAAGCATAGTCGCAGAAGAACTTAAACACCCCAATGTACCGCGTCATAAACGAGTGCCCGCCACCGATGACGTGATGGCCCGTTTGAGGGCGGGGCAGCTTGACGAAGCCGCAAGCCTCCTCAATGCGGCCATTCAAAAAGATTCTCGCGATGGGCGATCTCTCTATCTGCTGGGCCGCGTTGCGTTTCATGCCGGACAGGTTCCCGCCGCACTTCAGCTTTTCCAAACCGCGCTATCAATGCCGTTGCCTGCAAGCATTGCGTGGGCCTGTGCCGCCGATGCTGCGGCAGCTTTCATTAAGTTGGGCAGTCCAGCTGATGCTGTGGCTTCGCTGCGCAAGGCCTTTGCGTTGCGCCCTGATGACCATGAACTAGCTGCGCGGCTGGCCGCCCTTTTGAGCGCGACCGGTGCTACTGAAGAAGCGCGTTTGATGGCCGCGCGCCTACCAAATCACATTGCAATCGGCCGCCCCCCACTCGACCTGCTGATTGATTTGAAGCATCTTGAAACAACAGAACCACACCCAAACACCATGACCAACACGATAGACCTCACAAAATCATTCCCAAGCGTCTCGTTCGGAAACGACGTGCAGTGCATTGGGGTCAATAGTACGCGTATTGGCTATGGGAGTGCTGTCGGGGATGGATCATGGCTGAATGTTTGCATTCGCGATGGTAGTGCACGCATGGTGATTGGCGATTTCGTTCTGGTCGGGCGGCGCGCAGTTTTATCGTCTGGCACTTATCTTGAAATTGGCGCGCACACGATCTTTGGCCCTAATGTTTATGTCTCCAGCGCCGAGCATGAGTATGTCGGCAACGACACGAAACCCATTTTAATGTGCGGTATTCGTGATCACGGAAGTCTGATTGTTGAAGAGAACTGTTGGTTAGGCATGAATGCGATCGTCAGCGGTTCCCTGACGATGGGGCGCGGCAGCGTGGTAGGGGCTAATTCTGTTCTGCGTCAGTCGACCCCGCCCTTTTCAATCGCGGTGGGTTCGCCTGCGCGGGTTGTGCGTATGTACAACCCTGAGAGCGGTCAGTGGGAATCAACGGCCACCGATTCTGACCGAGCTCGCATTGAAGCGGCACGCCTGCGCAAACCATTACCTGAGCGGGCTGCTTATAAAAAGCTATTAGACGCGGCTCAGGGTGGGCGCGCGCTTGATCCGCTCGTGGCGGGGCGGGGCCTCCATTTGGCCTAACGGTGGGGTGTTGCGCCCAAACGTGCGCGGTGGGCTTGGAACCTCAGAACAACTTCGCGCTGCGTTTCGATTGATTCGTAAATCGCACTGATCAACTCGAGTGATTTGCGACCCTCAAGGCCATCAACGAGCCCTGACTTTCCAGACTTAATCGAATCAACCACGTGATTAAGATAGGCCTTGTGCCCGAAGCCATAAACGTTCGGCGGTTGCTCTTGGCCTTTGGCCAAGATGCTAGCGTCTTCGGGGCGGGGCTCGACGAATTGCCAAATTTTCATTTCATTGACGGCAAAGCCGCCGATTTCAACCGAGCCCTTTTCTCCTAAAATTGAGAGCGAGCCTTCCATATCTTTGGGCCGCGTCGCGGTTGTGGCTTCAACCAAACCAATCGCGCCAGACTTAAAAGTAATAACCGCGATACCAGTATCTTCGGCCTCGATGTTCACTAAGGCGCGCCGCGATTTGGCAAACACTGAGACAGGCTCGCCCAAGAACCACTCCAACAAATCAACATGGTGACTGGCCTGGTTGGCGAACACCCCGCCATCAAGTGCCCAGGTGCCACGCCATGCATCTTGATCGTAGTAACTTTGCGTCCGGCACCACCGCACGCGCACAGTGCCCATGACAATTTTGCCAAAGCGGCCTTGGTCAAGCGCGTGGCGGGCCAGCTGAACCGGCACGTTGTAGCGGTTTTGTTTGA
>JANLSL010000543.1:0-6926 GCA_031362385.1 Alphaproteobacteria bacterium
GGCGCGCAGGCCAAAACCGCCATTGATGCGATCGGCACATCACCAGCACAGGCCGCACTCATTGGCGCAGGTGTTGCTGCTGTTTGGGCCTTCAATGGCTGGATGTTGGGCCGCAAACATGACGGCGTTTCGAAGGGCTAAATCGCGTAATCAAAAAGGATCACCTCATCAAAAGGATCAAAGGCCATGTTCAATCGTCGCGTTCTGATCGCCTCGCTGTTTTCGCTTAGCTTTATGGCCCACTGCGGCAATGTCACCGTCAACAAGGCTGTGGCTCAAGAAGGTGCGGCTAAGCCAGCGCCTGTATTACCCTCGATGAAGGGTGAGACAGTGTTGGTCGCCGGTGCGACGGGCCGCACGGGTAAGGTCGTGGTTGAATTGTTGAAAGAGCAAGGCGTGAAGGTGCGGGGGTTCTCGCGCAATATCGATAAAGCCAAAGCTGAAGTTCATGGCGTTGAATGGATCTCGGCCGATGTCAAAGACGCTGCCAGCCTGAAGGGCATCGCCAAAGGTGTCGACCGCATGGTCATTGCGCTGGGCTCTAACAGCTTCAGAGAGCCCACCAACAAGCCTGAATTGGTCGACAACAAAGGTGTGGCACTTCTGGCGGAAGAGGCAAAAAAGGCTGGCGTAAAGCACATTGTTTTAGTGTCGTCGGCTGGCGTTACCAAAACCAAGCCCGGCACGTCTGACTTCGAGAAGATCATGTACAATGTGATGAGCAGCAAGGTCGAAGGTGAGAATGCGCTGCGCAAAAGTGGTGTCAGCTACACCATCATTCGTCCCGTCGGGCTTTGGGATAAAGAGGGCGGCAAAACATCGCTGGCATTTCTGCAAGGTGATGTGCCGGTTACCAGCATGATCGCGCGCGCCGATGTTGCACTCATTGCAGTCAATGCTCTGGTGAACCCTGATGCCAAGAATAAAACGTTCACAGCGTTTAGTGTTGTTAGTGCTCAGGTTGAAGGCTGGAAAACACAGTTCGCAAATATAGCGGCGGACTAAGTTTGAGCGCTGGCGATTAGCTAGTTACACCGGAGCACTTTCGTCGACGAACAACAGCATGGCCCCGCAGGCCTGTTCGGGCCCCAGCCATACGCTTTTCTCACCACCGATATGAACCGGGATGTTTTTTTCGGCCAAAAAAGCGCGCGTCGTTGCAATGTTTTTCACCTTAATCGCAAACACGCCGAAACACGGCGGTGGCGGCAGTTTGACCCCCGGTGCTAGTGCAGCCATGCCTTTGGGCGTCATGGCGACAAAGCGTTGATTCTTCAGCGTGATAAATCGCCCCATTGGGAACGAACGCACCTTAGCGCCGGGCAGGCGTTGATAGCGCGAGACCGCCTCGGTGAGGTTATTCACCATTGCGCCAACGCCGCGCAGCCCCGTTGCTCCATTTTGGTGGTTGGTCATCGCGGGAATAAACACCAACTCAGGGGTGAGGTGCTCGACCACGCAGGCAAAACCTTCAATGACAATCGATTCGGGGATTTGGAACCAATTGAAGTCGGCGATGCCGCGCGCGCCTCCGGCATTCACGTTGCGCGAGGCATGGCGCATGGGTGGCATGACGACGCCAAATTTCTCAAAGTCGACCCAGGCCTGTTGGGCGCTTTCGGCGCGAAAGGCTAAAATATGAAGCCCTTCATGTTTGGCAAGCCAGTTATCTAAGTGGTTCCCTTGGCCGGGGTTCTCCACGGCGGTCAGTTCAAGATAGGTATCTGGGAAAATCACATGGGCCGAGAGCTGCCCGAGCGGTACGGGGTTGCCTTTAGCGTCGGGCTGCGTCAGGGCCGCAGGCTCGGTGACCGTAAAGCCAAGGCTCCGAAAAGTCGCAACCATCTGGTGTATGTCGCGCCCCACGATTCCGACATGGTCGATGGTGGTTTCGCTTGATTGAATACGTGATGTCATGGCCAATTCATGACAGATTCGCACCTGAGGGCCAATGACGAACGTAACACCAGACACCCCACCACATCGGGCTGACTACCCAGCGGAATCTTATGCTTGGTATGTCGTTGCTGTGCTCGTGCTTGCGTACACCGTTTCGTATATTGATCGCACGATTTTGACTCTGATGGTCAAGCCAATCCGCGAAACCTTAGGCATCAGCGATGTGCAAATCAGTCTGCTGCACGGTTTAGCATTTGCCATTTTCTATACCGTGCTGGGTGTGCCGCTCGGCTGGCTTGCTGACCGGGCGAACCGCACCAAGATTATTGCGGTTGGTATTTTTTTCTGGAGCTTTATGACCGCCCTGTGCGGATTAGCACGCACGTTTGGCCAAATGTTTCTGGCGCGTATCGGGGTGGGTGTGGGCGAGGCCGCGCTATCGCCTGCGGCGTATTCGATCATCAACGATTATTTCCCGCCGCAGCGTCGCACCTTGGCGCTGAGTATCTACAGCACTGGCGTCTATATTGGCTCGGGCTTGGCCTTGATCGTTGGTGGCACTGTCATTGCGATGACCCCGGCCATGGATATCCCAGGCATCGGTCACCTTGAGCCGTGGCAAGTTGTGTTTCTGGCGGTTGGAGTGCCTGGCATTCTGGTCGCGGCATTGATGTTAACGGTCAAAGAGCCCAAGCGCCGCGGATTGCTGAAAGGTGGTGTGCAGCCCACCATCGTTCAAACGCTGTCTTACGTAAAAGCTCGCATAGCGACATACGGTTTGCACTTTTTCGGCTTTTCTATGCTGGCACTGCTGTGGAGCGGATCGGCCGCATGGATCCCAACTTTCTTATCACGCACTTTTGCCTGGACACCGGCTCAGATTGGTTCTGTCTTTGGAATTATTGTCGGCGTGATGGGCACGGCGGGCTTGTGCTCAGGGGGGGCTTTTGCAGATCGATTGAAAGCGCGTGGGTATAGCGACGGCAACCTGCGCGTGGGCATTATCTCTGGGTTAGCTTTAGTGCCACTCGGGATTGCGGCACCTTTAATGCCCTCAGCCAGTTTGGCGCTGATCGTTTACACGGCCTTTGTTTTTTTCTCGAGTTTGCCGTTTGGGGCTGCGGCTGCCGCCTTGCAAGAAATAACGCCCAATCAAATGCGGGGCCAGATTTCTGCGCTGTATTTGTTTTTTATCAACCTCGCCGGAATTGGCCTCGGCCCGACGATCGTCGCAGCTATCACCCAATATGGCTTTGGTGATGATGCAGCATTGCGATATTCACTCGCGATTGTGGCAGGTGTATCAGCAGCACTGGCAGCACTGGTGTTGACGTTGTGTCTAAAGCCCTACCGTGACAGTGTTGTGCAAGCGCGCGACTGGGCCTAACCCTGGGGAGAGAATCGATGAAAGCGACATCACGTATTATTCTTGCTGCACTATTGACGTTGGTATCACAAGGTGCGTGGGCTATTGAGCGGCGCGGCGGTTCTGAGGCGGATTACGCAGCCATCCAAAAGTTCCACGACGAAAGTATCGCAAAGTTTAATAAGGGCGATCTTGAGGGCTCATTGGCTGATTATTTGCCACGCCTTCGTATTCTCAATACCAAGCAGGCCAAAATTACCGGCCGCGAAGATATGCGCGCCAGTTGGAACAAAAACTTTGCCGCTAATCAGTCCAAGCTCATCTCAGACATCGAAGAAATGGAAGTGAAGGGCAGTGGTGTTGGGGCGTGGGCCTATATCGTTTGCCGCTTTGCCGCCGTTTCTATGCCCAAAGACAAAACCAAACCCGCTTCACCTATCAGCGATGGGCGCTACATTGCACTGCTGGAAAAAACCGCTGAGGGCTGGAAAGTTTTGTTGGATATCGATAATGGTGCGGCTGGCGCAGCCCCCGACCTTGTTGCAAAATTGAAAAAAGAAATTGGGCAGTAAAAAAGGATCACGGCCATGAAAGAAGGCGTTAAATACCCTGACTACATCGGCATTTCTGATGTCACCACCACATCATTCGAGCAAATGCGGGTAGAAGCCTACTTCGAAGGTCAGCCCTCGATCATGTTTGATGAGCCCGCCGGGTTTGATATTGGCGACCCGCCGGAGCTTCAAGGCCGCTCACGCGGTTGGAGCCCCGTGCACGCCCAACTGGCGGCACTGGCGGGGTGCACCTCGATCACCTGTATCGTTGTGGCGCGCGACATGAAGTTCAAATATAAAAGTCTGCGTACTAAAATTCGCTCGCTGATTGACATTCGCGGGTTCTTCTTTGATCTGCACATGCAGCCGCAATATCAACAGATTAATTTTGATCTGTTTTTCGACACCAAAGAATCGCCCGCCCGCATGAAGGCCTTTGCCAACGAGGTTGACCGGCGCTGCCCGCAAATTGGGCTGTTTCACAAAGCGAAAATGCCCTTAGTGATGAGTTGGCATCGCGAGGGGGTGGCACCGCCGTTGCATCAGGATTGCTTTGACTTGCCCACGGGGCCGACCCCAGAAGACAAATTGATTGCGCAGGCAAAATCAAAGACAAAGACAAAGCCTAAATCCAAGAAGAAGAAGTAAAGCTACCAGCGATGTCGAAGCCTGCTGTTTACCTCGATCAAGATGAAGCTGTCGGGACGATTCATTTGAATCGCCCCGACAAACGCAACGCCTTGTCGATGGCGATGTGGCAACAGTTGTTAGAGGCCGTTGAAAAGGCCGATGCTAATCCGTCAATCAAGGTGATCGTGGTCACGGGTGAGGGCCAAGCCTTTGCCGCAGGTGCTGACATCGATGAGTTTGGCCAAATTTTCACCAATGCAAAAGCAGGCGAGGCGCTAGCAGACATCACGTACCGCGCGCAAAAGCGCTTGCACCGCAATTCAAAGCCGACCATTGCCAAAATTCGCGGTGCGTGTGTGGGCGGTGGTTGCGGCGTGGCGCTGTGTTGCGATGTGCGTTTTGCCGACACCTCAGCAAAACTGGGCATCACCCCAGGCAAGCTAGGCTTAATTTATACCCTCGCTGATACCAAGCGTGTCATTGATGCGGTGGGCCCAGCTAAAGCCAAAGACATTCTCTATACGGGGCGCATTTTGGGTGCTGACGAAGCGCTGAGCATTGGGTTGATCGACCGAGTGGTAGCACCCGCCGAACTTGATAAAGCAGTAGCCGATTATGCGGCTGAAATATGTGCAGCTTCTCAGTTTTCGGCGCGCGGAACAAAAAGTATCGTTCAGCAAATTCTTGATGGCGCACCTGATGATACGCCCGCCACACGAAAGCTGTTCGTTGACGCTTTCGCAGGCCCTGACTTCAAGGAAGGCTTCACTGCTTTTACCGTGAAGCGCAAACCCAAATTCACCGCGTAAACGAGAAACCCGAGACCGCGATGGCCGATACATCTTTTAAAGACTACGTGCTTGACCAGTTCCGCATATTTGGGGGCACAGGTGCGCGGGCCATGTTCGGCGGCTTTGGCATCTATAAGGCCGGGGTGATGTTTGGCCTGATCGCCTCAGACGAGCTTTTTTTAAAAGTAGACGACACCAATCGGCCCGACTATGAAGCGCGCAAGTGCAAGCCCTTTGTATACGAGGGCAAAAATAAACCCATCAGCATGTCTTACTGGCGCATACCTGATGATGTGTTGGAAGATGCAGATGAACTCAAAGCCTGGGCAATGAAGGCTTATGATGTTGCGCTTAAAAACAAAAAAGCTCCCAAGGCCCAGCCCCGTCGCCGCTTCCATGCGCCGCGTAGCACGCGGCGTTAAAGCTTAGGGCCGCAGAGTTACTTTGCAGCTTTATCAACTTGGTATACCAACACCAAATGGCCATCGGGGTCGAGCATCGAGAGCTCGCGGCCTTTTTCGCCGCCTGAAGTTGTCAGGTCGACAAAATCGATAATTCGATACCCACCGGTTTTGACTTGCGCCAAAATGTCGTCCATGCGCGTTGTACGGAACACAATACCATGGTCGTGCACACCCTTTGGGTCTTTGCCCTTGTAGCCCTTAACCTCAAATAAACCGACGGCACGAATTTGCTCAGGTGTGATATTGAATTTCACCGAGCGCGTCATGCCACCCGCAGGCACGTTGAACACTTTTTCATCGTGCGCATCGGGTTTCATTTTTTTATCTGTTTCGACCGTTAACTTCAGAATGTCGCGATAAAGCTTCAGCGACTTTTCCATATCGCTGACAACGATCGGTACGCGTTTAAGAATAATTGATGGATCGTCTGCCGTCGCTGCGGTGGAAACGCACAACGCGGTTAAAATGAGCAGGACATAGCGCATGGCTGTGCTCCTTTTCGGTTACTTTTTTGCCGGTGCATCGGGCAGGGGTTTGGTGCTCACCACTTGGCTCATCTCAATCACCCAGCCATCAGGGTCGCGGAAGAACATATTTTTGACCTGCTTGATTGCGTTGGCGCTGCGGGTTTCTGCTTGCCTGGGCAGCTGTAAAATTGGTGTGCCTAATGCCTGAAGGTTTTTGTACACGCTGTCCACATCATCAGTTTCCAACATCAACACGGCATCGCCAATGCCATACGCCGCATCAGCTTTGCGGGTTTGCGTCAACAGCGGTTTATCATACAGCAGCAGGCCAATCATGCCGATCCACGGGTCGCGACCCGCCATAATCACTAGGTTTGATTGCGATGGTTTGCCGTTCACTGGAAAAGATGTTGGTTTGTTAGGGTCGCGTGGGCCGCCGGTATCAAGCCATACCTTGAAGCCAATTTTTTCATAAAACGCGACCGATGCTTTGACATCACTCACCAGCAACGTGGTGCGGCGTACAACCGAGGTGAGCGCTTCAGCGGTCGAGATTGAAAAAACCGCAGCTAAAGAAAGTGCAGCTAAAAAAGCGCGCATTGTGGTCCCTCCCCAGGGTTAAAGCGAACCGTTCTATTTTGCCTTTTGTGCAGCGTAGGCCTTTTTACCTTCTTGGGCGATATCCCAAATTTTCTGAGCACTACCCCCTACCTTCTCAATCAGTTGCTTGGTGACGCCGCTGGTGGACTGCCGCC
>JANLSL010000664.1:0-1844 GCA_031362385.1 Alphaproteobacteria bacterium
ATGAAGATCTCCGACAACGCCGGATCGCGGTTTTGGCAGTCGGCTAATTTTCCAGGCAACGAGGCCAGATCAAGCGCACCTTTGCGCCGGGTCAGTTCACGCGCTTTGCGGGCTGCTTCACGTGCCAGGGCCGCTTCCACAACCTTGCCCACCACTTTGCGGGCTTCACCGGGGTGTTCTTCAAACCATTCAGAAAGTTTTTCCGCGACAATGCTTTCCACCACCGGGCGCACTTCTGAGGAGACAAGCTTATCTTTGGTTTGAGACGAGAATTTGGGATCTGGCACTTTGACCGAAAGGACACACGTCAGCCCTTCGCGCATATCATCGCCCGTCAGTTCAATTTTATCTTTTTTGGCGCCCGCCTGTTCGGCTGCGTATTTGTTGAGGGTGCGCGTCAAAGCACCCCTGAACCCCGCCAGGTGCGTACCGCCATCGCGTTGGGGAATGTTGTTGGTAAAACACAGCGTATTTTCGTGATAGCTGTCGTTCCACTCCAGCGCCAACTCAACCGTAATGCCATCGCGTTCGCCCGACATAACGGTGGTTTCGTGAATCGCAGCTTTGGTGCGATCAAGATACTTCACGAAGGCTTCAATGCCGCCCTCGTAGTGCATATCGACAGTTTTGTTTTCAGAATGGCGGGCATCGGTCAGGCACAGATAGACACCTGAATTGAGGAACGCGAGTTCGCGCAGGCGATGTTCCAATGTGCCGAAGTCATAAACTGTTTTTGTAAAAATATCGTGCGAGACATAGAATTTTACTTCGGTGCCGGTGAGTTGCTTGCCCGCGCGTGTGCCTTCTTTGACGACCGGCGCATCGCCCGCCACTTTCAACGGCGCTTCAGCAACGCCGTTTTTGAAAGCCATGAAATATTCTTTGCCACCGCGCCAAATGCGCAGCTCCAACCGATTGGACAGCGCATTGACCACCGAAACGCCAACCCCGTGCAAGCCGCCGGAAACCTTGTAGGAATTCTGGTCGAATTTTCCGCCCGCGTGCAGCTGAGTCATGATGACTTCGGCTGCTGAAACGCCTTCTTCTTTATGAATGTCGACCGGGATTCCGCGACCGTTATCGCGCACTGACACCGCGCCATCGCCGTGCAAAATGACTTCAACTTTATCGCAATGGCCCGCCAGCGATTCGTCGATCGCATTATCGACAACCTCATAGACCATGTGATGCAAACCCGAGCCGTCATCGGTATCGCCGATGTACATGCCGGGGCGCTTACGTACCGCATCGAGGCCCTTCAAGACCTTGATCGATTCGGCGTCATACGCCCGTTCATCGGGAACGCGAATATCGGTTTTTGGGGGGGCTTTAGGAGTTGCGGCCGTTGAGCTCATGTCGGTCTCTTTTTGGTCTTGGAAAGGGATCGTTTTCGGGGTGCAGAATAGGCTTCAAAAGGCGCTGTGGCGAGAGCTTGGAACCAAGGCATTCTGCCTGACACGCCAATATTGCGCGCAATCGCCCAGACCTGCAAACAACTCCTCATCGGTGCCGGTCATCCAGGCCTGCGCACCCATGGCCAAAATCTCTAAAAACAGGGCCTGGCGGCGGTCGGGGTCAAGGTGGGCGGTAATCTCGTCGAGCAAAATGATGGGGGGAAATCCTCGTTTGGCGGTTTGCAAGCGGGCCGCTGCCAAAATGATCGACACAAGAAGCGCTTTTTGCTCGCCGGTGGAACACATCTCGGCTGCCAGCCCAGGGCTGGCATGGCCGGCACAGCCAAATGTGACGCTGAGGTCCGACCGGTGAGGCCCGGCACCGGGCATATCTAACGCCCGGGACTGAGCTAAGGCTGCGCGTAATTTTTGCTCGGCATCAAGTGCTGG
>JANLSL010000649.1:0-4092 GCA_031362385.1 Alphaproteobacteria bacterium
ATGTAATTGTGACCCAAGATCACTGCATTTTTTTGCTTCTTCAGCGTGTTGATGCGCTCGATCAGGGGTGCAAATACCGGCCACTCCACTTCCGGAATCACATTTTTCACCTTGTCGTAAAGGTGCGCAGTCTTGCGCTCGACCTCTGAGGTGAAACGCAGATCGGGGCGGGTACGGTTGACCACGTTCATGGCCGGTATCCTTTCGAGACAACGCGCCTCATTATACTTAACTTGAGCATAAGGAGGCCGCTAAAAAACCACGGTTCCCCATGGTAGATGAACGTTATGTGGCAATAATGCTCAAGTCAAGCACAAGGGGGATGAAGATATAACAAAGCTATCCCGTTGATTTTTATAAATAATATTCGCCAGCCCTCAGTTTACTTGGTCGGCTTCTTAGCAGATTTAGGGGCTGTGGCTTTCATTTCGGGCATCAAAGGTTGCCCCGCCGCGATCTTGCGTTTGATTTCGTCAATGGTTGCATCTGCAGCCGCAGCCCGCTGGGGAGTCGCAGGATGGGTTTGTCCCCACTTCGCTTTCAAACTTTCAGTGCTCGCGAGGCGGCGCATCGTATCAGTCATGGCTTCGTAGTCGAACCCTGAGCGCGCCATGATATAGGTGCCGACATAATCTGCTTCGGCCTCAAAATCTGAGCTGAAAGCGAGACCAGCAGCATTACCCGACGCTTCGGCCATATCTTGCACGGCATCTCCATCAGCACCGCTTGCTATAGCAATGGCCGCGCCCAGCAGGCCGCCGAGAAGTGCGTTGCCTCCTAAACTTCGAAGATGCCCCATGGCATTGTGAGCCAACTCGTGTGCAATGACACCGGCCAGTTCATCATCGTCACCCATCACTCGAATAATGCCGCGATTGATGATCATATTTTTCCCGTCGGCATATGCATTTAAGACTTCAGATAGATCGTATTTAATATTGTAGTCACAGGCTGGAGTTGGTGCGACATCAAAATCCATCGGCTTGCCCGCGCGTTCGACGCCGACTTTAATTGACTTGTCGGCCTTGCTCGCCATCGCCAACGCGGCCAGCACATCACGCGCAGCGCGTCGTCCAGGTGCTATCGGCACACCATCCAGTGATTTCAAAACATCTCCCGCCGCTGGGACTTTAGCTTTGCCATCAGTGTCGACTGACCACAGTATTTCAATTTCTTTGTTGGCGTCCTCACGCAAGCCGAATGGCATGGTTTGACGCACCTTCTTGCCACATAACGGCGCGCCACCAATCAGCACCCGGTTGCCGATCAAGAATGTGCGCATTTCCATGTCACTTGATACTTGCTTGGGTGCCCGTGGCAACGATGAAAAGCCGCCACGAACCAATTCTTCTTGCAGGGCTGTTTCTTTCTCAACCGCAGCACCCGTTGGTACTGCCATCTGAGTCGTCGGTGCACACGAGGACAGCAATGCTGTTCCAACGCTGGCCATTAAAAAATTTCGAAATATGCGCGATGCCATAGAGTATCCCCCGCAACCCGAGGGAGAATTTTATTCGGGAAATCTGTCTTTGGGCGAGTCTTTTTTGGATGTCGTTACGACCCCGGGCTTGGCTTTACCCTGACCGCCAGCCGCACCCCTGAAATCGGGCGTTCGCGGACCACATCGCGGCGGAATCGGAACAGCTCGGCTGGGCGACCCCCCGTTTGGCTGGAAACCTGGCCGGTGGCTTCGACCAAACCCTCATTGGCGACGAGGCGGCGGAAATTCTGTTTATGTAGCCGCGCCCCTGCTAACGCCTCGGCTGCGCGTTGCAATTGGTAAAGCGTGAAAGCTGCTGGCATTAGGTCAAAAATGACGGGCCGGTATTTAATTTTGCCGCGCAGTCGCCCCATTGCGGTTGCCATTATCCGACGGTGATCTTTGATCAAAGCCGCACCCGTGAGGGTATGGGCCTGGACCAAAGATGCATCGCCCCGACCGCGCCCATCGGCAACCGTCTCGGCAACCAGACCAGCCTCATAGAGCAATTCATAGCGCTCTAAGACTCGTTCATTATCCCAGCCCGCACCACCCAAACCAAAGGTCGTATCGACACGTTCACGGCGTTGTTGTTTCTCATTGCGATTTTGGGCGGACTCAACCCACGCCTTCAATTGCGAGGCCATTACTTGGCTGACGATGGCGGGTGCTCCTGAACGCCAATCTTCCCAGGGAAAATGGCGGTACCAATCACTCCAGTCAGCATTCTCCGGGCTTATTTTGAGCTCGGTTTGCCGCACCAGTGCGAGATATCCAACCGACACTGGGCGCGGGCCCCCTTTGCGTTCTTGGGGGTCGCGGAAGCGATCACCAAAGGTGTAAAGCTGCTCAGCATAGCCCAGTTGTATGCCTGATTGCGCGCCAACCCAGGTCCGTAGACCTTCTTCCAGCGTGCGGTGCCCAACCGGGTCAAAGGGTCCGCACGGCAAGCCGAACTGGCTGTGTGTTGCAGAATCATCACCCTGATCACGTACCAGCAATATTTTAGGAGCCTCGTCGTTGACCGCAACCAGGGCCGCACTGAGCTCGATTGCAAGCTCGCGACTGTCTCTATGTATTTGTTCTTTAATGACTTTTGGCATTTTTTCGGCGTGATTTGCATGGCAGCTTGCAGGTCAATTGAACGCTGCCGCCGTGCTCAAGGTCAATGGGGCAATTATTGCCGGGTATTAACGGCTTTTTCACCTGCCAGACATAGCGTGCCACCTAACACGTGAAAAAAGCGCCGGATCAGGACTGTTTCCTGGTGCGGGGGGCGACCGACCCCTTGCGAGTAATCCCGGACGGACAACGAGAGGGCCGACCTTGAATCCGTTTATGCAACAACTGCGCAATTTAGGACCCGCGAAACTTGCTGCCATGGGCGGCGTCGCATTTGGCCTGATTGCGTTTATCATTTTCTTTGCAACGCGTTTTTCTACGCCGCCGATGGAATTGCTGTACGGCGAATTGTCCGCAACTGATTCGCGCGAGATTACTCAACAACTCGAAAAGACTGGCGTTGCCTTTACCACCGCTGAAAACGGTAAGCAGATCATGGTGGCATCAGAAAAAGTCACCTCGACCCGCATGCAAATGGCCGAGCAAGGCCTGCCATCGGGTGGCTCGGTTGGTTACGAGCTGTTCGACACCATGGACGCGCTGGGCACCACTAATTTCGTGCAGAACATCAACCTTGTTCGCGCGCTTGAAGGTGAACTTTCACGCACGGTCAAAGCAATTGAAGGCGTACAAAATGCGCGCGTTCATTTGGTTATGCCACAGCGCGAAATGTTCAGCCGCGAAAAACAAGAGCCGACCGGCTCAGTCTACATCAAAATGAAATCCGGACGTCTGTCGGAAAGCCAAGTCTCAGCAGTACAGCACTTGATTGCTGCGGCAGTGCCGAAGTTGCGCCCATCGAACATCTCAATTGTTGACGAACGCGGCAGCCTGCTCTCGCGGTCGTTCGAGAATGACGATCAAATGGTGGTGGCGCAGCAAGACGAGTCACGCACTAAGCTTGAGCACAAATTGGCTCAATCAATCATTACGCTGGTCGAAAGCTCACTCGGGCCAGGCAAAGTGCGCGCCGAAGTGCGCGCTGAGATGGATTTTGACAAAACAGTCTCGAACGAAGAAATTTATAACCCAGACCAACAAGTTCCGCGCTCGACCGTCAACGTCACGGAAAACAATTCATCGCTTGAGTCTGATCAGAACAATGTCTCGGTCTCACAAAACCTTCCCGACGCTAAACTGAATAACCAGGGCGGGCCAAAATCGCAGACCAATGAGAATCGGAACGAAGAAACTGTCAATTTCGAAATCTCAAAGAAAACCGTCAACACGGTACGCGACCAGGGTTCGCTGAAGCGGCTTTCAGTTGCCGTGCTGGTTGATGGTACCTACACCACCGACGACAAGGGCACCAAAACATATCAAGCCCTTGGCCAAGAGACCGTTGATAAACTTGAATCATTGGTACGCTCTGCGATTGGCTTTAATGCTGAACGGGGCGATCAAGTTGAAGTCATCAACATGCCCTTCACGGGCTTTGAAGATCTGGCCAATACCGCCCCAGAATTCAATTTGCTCGGCTTCAACAAAGA
>JANLSL010000003.1:0-6350 GCA_031362385.1 Alphaproteobacteria bacterium
TTTCCCGCTGTCAGCAACACAGTGCCTAAATTGCTGTAGGCCGCCGGTTGGCGCGGATCGAGCGCAATGGCGCTGCGGATCAGTGCCTCAGCCTTGGCATATCTGCCCTTTTGCATCTCAACAACACCCAGCAAGTGCAAGGCATCAAAATAAGCAGGTTCGGCATCTAAAATGCTTTGATAAACAGTGCCTGCGTGGTCGATGTCCCCCGATTGGTGCAACGACAGACCCTTTTGAAACTGGGCACGAAGATCTGCGGCGTGTTGATCCATTGGGTCGAACTATCTGGCGGTTTGAATGTGGGCCTTTAAGCTGGTGGGCTATACCGGGACTGGGCGGGCCGAGCAAGAAGTGCCCTGGAATACTGCGCTAAAATCAATATATTCAGCAGTCTCATTCAATGCAGGCCCTGGCTCCACATTTATCGTGACGCGACATAAACCGCACATCGTCTGCTTTGCGCCATACACGGACTGGTCGATCCATAGCGCGCGCCAGGTCACTATTCTCAATGCGCTACGTCAGCGCGGTTGTTCGGTCACGTATGTCACCTGCGACGGTGCCTTTAGCGATTGCGACTTGCTGCAATCATCCACCGGCGCGCCCAGCGAACGCCCAGCCAATGCCTGCTTATTTTGCCAAGCGCGCGTTGCGACCAAACTGGCGGGCTGGGGTATGCCCTTTCGTTGGCTTGGCCAATGGCTGACGCAAGATGATCGCAAAAAGGCAGCCGCGTGGGTGGGCGCACTCAAACCTGGCGATTATATCGGCGCGCACTTTGAGAGCTGGCCCGTTGGAAAATGGGTGAAGTCCAGCGTTCATCGCCATCTGCGGCACAATGTGCTCGACCTTGCCGACCCACGAACCGCAGCGGTGTATGGCAGCTATTTATATAGCGGCGTCCTTGCCTGCCTTGGCCTCGATCGATTATTTGCCGAAGAAACGCCCGATGTTCAGTTGCTCTTTAATGGCCGCATGGGCCCGACGCGCATCGCGCTTGAGTTGGCCAAGCTGCGGGGCATCCGCACCATTTGTGAAGAGCGTGCCTATGTTCCGGGCCGCCTGATGCTGTTCGACAATGCCAACTGCCTCGACTTCCAAGCGGTTGGTGCGTTGTGGTCAGAATGGCGTGACGTGCCGATGTTAGAATCTGAGATCAAAGAAGTCGGCGACATGCTGGCCGACAGGTGGCACGGGCGCTCGACTGATGTATCAGCGTTTAGTGCGGCGTTAGGGTCAACCAAAAACGCCATCACATCATTGAATCTCGATCCCACAAAACAAACATGGGCGTTGTATACCTCGAGCCTCGACGAAGCCGCCGACCTTGATACCAGCGGCGATGTGTACGAATCACAATTTGCCTGGATCGACGACACCATCTCCTTTGTTGCGCAGCACCCTCAGATTCAGCTGGTCATTCGGATTCATCCCAATGCCGGAAGCAAAAAATCGCTGGGCAAGAACGAACAAGATCTCGTTTATTTTGAGGCCCTGGCTAAACGTTTGCCCCCCAATGTGCGCCTTGTGCCCAGCAACAGCGCCTTTGGCAGCTACGACTTAGCCATGGCTGCGGCGGTGGGGTTAATCTGGCGCAGCTCGATTGGATTAGAAATGGCAGCGATGGGTCGCCCCATCATCCGCGTGGGCTCTGGCCCGTTGGCCTATGCCGCATTCATGAAAAGCCCCACATCGCCACAAACATATCTCGCCGCGTTGTCTGAGTATGCAAACAGTGAACCTCGCTTTGGCGTCGCATCGACCATTCAAGCGTGGCGGTTTGCGCATACTTTCTTTTATCGCTGGTCGATGGATTTTCCGCTCGTCAAGCAACCAAAGTGGTTTGTGGGTGAAATGGCGTATGACAGCCCAGCCGCACTGGCCCCGGGCAAGGATCAAACACTTGACCATATCTGCAGAATTTTTATGGATGCCGCGCCGCTCTATCGGCCAGCGCCGCACCGCGCCCCTGAGCTGAAGGCAGCAGAAGAAAATGAAATTCGTGCACGGGTGGCACCTTACCAGCAAAAGGCATTATAAACGGCCTGACGCAGAGAAATATTTTAAGATACCGCTGAAAAGGAGTTGCAGACCTTGTTGTTGGTGGCTTTATGAGTGTTTACGCAGCAAGCACCTTGGCGAAAACTCATCCCCCCGCAACGTGATCTAGCTTTTTTGAGCTACGCAGAAACAGGTTCCCCTTATGAGCACGATCGGTGACGTTGCAGAGCAACAGAAAATCGCTGGCTCGCTCCTTGCTCTTTCAATCACCACGTGGCCTCAATTAGAGGCTCTTGATGAAGGCTTGTGGCAGGAGCTGGTTCGTCATCTCAGAACGCAGCTTCTTTACTGTGCGGAAATGGAAATCGCACTCACCCAGATTCGCAAGATGCTGCTGGCTCAGTATAAAGTACTTCCGCGTCAAGGGCGCGCGCTAGAGTTGCTGGGCAGCTTGGGCCCTTTTTGCGATGCTTGTGAGTTTGTTTTGCATGAAAGTGCGGCAGAAAGCGCAATCATTGCTCAGCTTGACCCAGACCGATCAGTTATCGAGCACTTGCTGATCGCATGTTATCGGCCCATCCATGCTGAGCCTTTACCAATCGACGAGGTGCAGAGCTTGGGCTCGATCAACGACCCGATTTCGCGCCAAGTCCAACTCATGTACGAGGAAAACCCTTATCCGCGCTGGCGTGACTTTGATGTTGCGCGCGTTTTACCCGATGAAAACGCGCAGCGCATCCTGGTCGCCGGGTGTGGCTCGGGGCGCGAGCCAATTATGCGCGCGGCAAATTCGCCGCGATCAAGCGTTATCGGCATAGATCTCAGCCGGACCAGCCTGGCCTATGGGCTCATGAAAGCACGAGAATACAGAGTTCAGAACCTCAAGCTACTTCAGCTCGATATTCTCGAAGTTCACCTTCTTAAACAACAATTCGATTTGATCACATGCGTAGGCGCTCTCCATCATATGGGCGACCCGCTTGCCGGATTAACCGCGCTCAAAGGTGTACTCGCCCCCGAAGGTCAGTTGCGGCTTCATGTTTATTCATCGCGTGCGCGCCGATCCATTCTTGAAGCTATTGAATTGCGCAAACAATGCGACGCGCTTCCAACTGCGCAAGGGATAAAAGAGTTTCGCCAAAAAATATTAGCGCTGCCAAAAACAGCTTCCGCAAAGGGCGTTCTCGCTTTCACCGATTTCTTTTCGGTCTCTGGGGCGCGCGATTTACTCTTTCACGTTCAGGAGCATAATTATTCAATTCGTTCCCTGCTCAATTTGGTTGAACAGGCTAACCTTCGAATTGTGAATTTTGTCGCAAGTGAAAAGGCGATGGCGCGTTATCGTGCGGCTGGAAACGAAGACCCGCTTGATATGCAAGCCTGGGCCACACTTGAAGACGTCCACCCATCACTTTTTGGGGCGATGTACCGTATTCACTTACGTCATTAGCCTACAGTCATGAGCCTGCGGGCTAGTGGAGCGGGCAGCTTATGGCAGCGGGAACGCCATATACCCATCCATCGTTCCGTCGGGGCCGGCCGATAAAAAGAAATCGAGCAACAAAGGTTGGCCCGCTTGCACGGCGTAGCCCGCCAGGTCTTTCTTGCCCTCTGCCGCAAGCACTTCATCATCAATATAAAAATTCCCGGTCGCACTTCGCGCGGGCCGCGTCAGAATGGCATGGGCCGCATCGGCTACGATGTCGGTGGTGCGACAGTGCTTCAATATAGATTTGCCACCCAATTCAAATTCAATCGCTGCTGTTGCAATGGCGGTGCGTGGCCACAACGCATTGGCGGCAACACCATCTTTTTTGAACTCAGCGGCCATGCCAAGAACGCACAAGCTCATCCCGTATTTGGCCATGGTGTACGCCAAACTGGGCGCAAACCATTTGGGCGATAGATCTGGCGGCGGTGATAAATTCAAAATGTGTGGATTGGCAGATTTTTTAAGGTACGGCAGCGCCTTTTGCGAACACAAAAAAGTTCCCCGCGCATTAATTGAATGCATCAGGTCATAACGCTTCATCGGCGTATCAAGCGTGCCTGAGACATGCACCGCACTGGCATTATTGATCAGCACATCAATACCGCCGAAAGTTTCTGCTGCTTTGGCCATGGCCGCTTCGACCTGGTCCTCAAAGCGAATATCAACTTGCAGCGCCAACCCGCGGCCGCCTGCCTCATCAATTTCTTTTGCCGCAGTAAAAATCGTGCCGGGCAAACGTGGATGGGGGTCCACAGTTTTGGCAGCAATCACAACATTAGCGCCGTCAGCCGCCGCGCGCTTACCAATCGCCAGGCCAATACCGCGGCTACCGCCCGTTATGAAAAGTGTCTTGCCCTTGAGGCTGCGCGTTGCATCGGCCATGTCATCCTCACATTTTGGTTTTATTCTGAATTCTGCCTTGATGTTACCTCTGCGCAACGCATGGGGTCACTGAAAATGTCGAAGCATTATTCCCCTTGTCTTGCGCGTATCCGTCCCCACATGGATTAATAACTGCATTGTGGACAGAACATATGATCAATATCGATAAAGTATTGGGCCAACTCTTGAATGCGAGCCAAGGAAAGTCGCTCGTCGGCGGGCTGCTGGTCGGTGGGCTTGCGGGCGCATTAACTGGCAAGACCGGCCAAAACATGGCCAAGAGTGCCCTAAAACTTGGTGGCGCTGCGGCCGTTGCTGGACTGGCTTATACTGCCTATCAACGTTACCGTGCCTCTCAACCCCCAAACGCCCAGCCAACCGGGTTCAATCACGCCCAAGGCAGTTTCCCGAATTTTCAAGCACAGCCCGCAGCATCAGCCGCGCCCGCGACGATGCCGCGTGTTGAGGAGATCGAAGACATCTTGCCCCCGCGCAATAGTGGTTACCTTCCCCCACCAGAGGATACGGCCGCCACCGAGGCGTTAAGCTTGAAATTGATCCGCGCCATGATCGCGGCTGCCAAAGCCGATGGCAGAATAGATGCCAAAGAGAGCGCACAAATCTTTGGCCAGGTTGATGCGCTGGGCTTCGACGAGGAGCAAAAATCATTCCTGCTGACTGAAATCAGCAAGCCCTTAAGCGCCCAAGAGATTGCCGCCTCGGCCCGCTCACCGGAAGAAGCCACTGAGATTTATGCCATTTCGGTGATGACCGTGAATCCCCATGGCCAAGCAGAACGCGGCTATTTGTCAACGCTTGCCAATGGCTTGAAACTCGACCCCGCCCTCGCTCAAGCCATCGAGGCCCGCGCAAACGCTGGATAATCGTGCGTTTGTGAAGAACCTGCGTTTGCTCCGATCTCAGTTTGTGCCTAAGGTCGTTCAACGACTCTGGGACCAAAGTTTGATGCCATCGGCCATACCATTATTGCGCAAATGTATGGCGCACCTGAGCATCGCTCTGGTGGTGATGGGAACGCTTGTTTCGGGCCATGCCCAAGCTGCGCATATGAATGGTCTATCGAACGCAAGCGCTATGCCTTGCCATCACACGATGACTGCGCAAGACGGCAACACCGTATCAAACAACTTTGCCCTCGATCTGTGCCGTCAACTTTGCCTGAATAAAATTCCCGATACCGCGATCTCCACTGCAATGGCGCAACACCCAACATCAGTTTTGACAGTATCAACGCAGCTTGCTTACATATCTGTCCCAACAGGACAGCAAACGACCCTGGCAAGCGTAGCACCCTCGCGCCGCTTATCGCTTGATCGAACACGACCTCCGACGCCGCTTATCGCCGCACGCCTCCTGATTTAGATCGACCCTGCGCTCAAGAAGATGTGCGCGTTGGCGCGCACATGTGAATTGTGTGGTGATGATCTATGCGTGACAAATCTCAAGTTCAGAAACTTTTTCTCCCTCAATACCTCGCAATGGTATTAATTGCGCTGAGCCTTGGTGCTTGTACTTCAACTGTCAATCAAGACAAGGCTTTCGACGGTGTGCGCACCGCGCTGGGGGATCGCGCTGGGCACGATGTGTCATGGCGACGCGACCCCGCAACCGATACTGCGGTGGCCGCTCAAGTTGACGCAGTATTAAAGTCAGAACTGAGCATCGAAAGTGCAGTTCAAGTTGCCCTGCTCAATAATCGCAGCCTTCAAGCAAAGTACGCCGAGGTGGGCATCGCTAACGCTGACTTGGTGCAAGCGGGTTTGCTCTCAAACCCAGTGCTTGATGTGATGGCGCGTCCCACGACGAAACCTGCCGAAGCGGCGATTTTAGAATTTGGCCTGGCACAAAGCGTGCTTGATATCCTGATGCGCCCGGCGCGCCAAAAGGCCGCCAAAGCCGAGTTCGATAAAACTACCGCTGATGTTGCGGCCGCCATCGTAACTACCGTTGGCCA
>JANLSL010000021.1:0-1511 GCA_031362385.1 Alphaproteobacteria bacterium
ATATGATTGGTGACGCTGCGCCGCTTTTTCATGGTGACGACGCAGTATCCGGCCCGAAGCTCCACAAACCGCGCGTTGATGGACCCGAAATATGGTGCCTTGAAACTCACCAGCTTGGTGAACAGCCACTTGCCGAACGGCAGCGCGGACAGCCGGTTCCAGATGATAATGGCGGAGTTGGTTTGGGGCATATGCCTAACTGCAAATATAGCTTGCGAAGTGTTGTCAAATATGACAACATACTCGGAGCAACAACATAATGATATGACTCGACCAACACGACCGATCTCATGGTTTAAAGCTGCGCGCAAGGATTTTGAGAAATTTCCTCTCGAAGCCCAGGATACTTGCTTGAGGGCACTGACCGCAGCTGCTGAGGGTGGAAAAGCAGACATCGCGAAGCCATTACATGGGTTTGGCTCTGGCGTGTTTGAGATTGCATTACCGTTTCGCGGCGATGCGTATCGCGTGGTCTATGCCGTTCAAATCGCCGAGGAGATATGGATTCTCCACACATTTCAAAAGAAGTCGACTAGCGGCATCAAGACGCCGCAACGCGACCTCGATGTTATCCGCTTACGACTCAAGCGCTTGAAGGAGATGCAACCATGACAAAAAAGAAACTAGATGATTTGGTGGTACGAGGGAGCGGCAACGTGTTTCGCGACTTTGGCCGCCCGAATGCAGACCTCGAACAACTCAAGGCCATCTTGGCCGCTGCGATTATCAAGCACCTGAACCGCGAAGGCCTAAGTGTACGTGCAGCCCATGCTCGAACGGGCATCGCAGCAGCTGACTTCTCTCGTATCCGCAATGCCGATCTCTCACGATTTACTGTCGACCGACTGATGACAATCATGAACAAATTTGGGTCGCAGGTGGATGTGACAATCAAAGTGCGATGGGCCGCTTGAGTATCTATTGTACTCATTAGTATCCATAATATACATGATGAGGCGCTGAAATTTCAGCGCCCGATGCTTGCGCGGTGTTGACCTGTAAGCCCTCAATCAAAAATATCAGCGCTAAAACTGAAACGACTATGACGGGTTTTATGTGCTGCGCAAATTCCTTCCATGTCCGCTTCGCGATTTCCGCCCAGGTTATTTCCATCGGTGTTCCTATTGATTTCCAGTATTGAAGATCAACTAGGGCGAGGTCGACGGGAACCCCTGCTATTTCGGCAATCCTCACCATAGTTTCGGGTGATGGGCTAAATTTTTGTCGACCATCAAGCCCAGGCTTCATCCAATTACTAACAGCGTTATTGCTGACGCCAATTCCCACACTAAGTTTGCGCATTGAGATTGCCCCACCCTTTTGCTGGATACGCTTGATGTACCAGCTCAGGGTGCGCAGTGGCGGAAAGGCCTCGTTGGACTCGTTCCAAATTACGGGCGGTTGGGTGAATTGATTGTTCATCTACAGTCCTCCAAAACGAAGTGAAGTGTTGCACGTGTCAATCAGTGTTGCCAATCCTACCTATAGGTGATACATACTGATTGACACCT
>JANLSL010000039.1:0-3525 GCA_031362385.1 Alphaproteobacteria bacterium
CGGGTCTACCGGCGGCACATCGATATGAATATCGATGCGGTCGAACATCGGCCCGGAAATTTTACCCTGATAATCTTCGGCACATCGGGGCGCTTTGCTACATGCCAGTTGGGCATCACCCAAATATCCGCATTTGCAGGGGTTCATGGCGGCGACGAGCTGGAAGCGCGCCGGATACGTTGCGTGGCTGTTGGCCCGCGCCACAACAATTTTTCCAGTTTCTAAAGGTTGGCGCAGAGCCTCTAATGTTTGGCGATTAAATTCGGGCAGCTCATCCAAAAACAAAACGCCGCGATGAGACAGTGAAATTTCACCGGGTTTGGCGCGCACCCCGCCGCCCACCAACGCCGCAGTCGAGGCTGAGTGATGCGGGTCACGAAACGGGCGTGCGCGCAAAATCGCTCCGCCCGCCAACTGCCCAGCGACCGAGTGAATCATGCTGACTTCAAGAGCTTCCGCAGCCGTCATGGGCGGTAACAAGCCAGCCAAGCGCTGCGCCAGCATTGATTTACCAGCACCGGGTGGCCCAACCATCAAAATGTTATGCGACCCGGCAGCGGCAATTTCTAATGCACGCTTGGCGGTCTCTTGGCCTTTGATGTCTTTCAAGTCTGGCCCGCTGGCGATGTCGGGCAACGGGGCAGGTGGCGGCGCGCTTAAAATTCCAGCACCTTTGAAATGATTGATCAATTCGAGCAAATTGCGCGGTGCCAGCACGCCTGTTCCTCCGGCCCACGCCGCCTCACCACCTTGGGGGCCGGGGCAAATCAGCCCGCGCTCGTCAGCATTTGCAGCAATTGCCGCAGGCAATACGCCAGCGACCGGTGCGAGTGAACCATCAAGCCCCAGCTCGCCCAACGCCACATACCCGCTCACGTCTTCCATCGGCACGACGCCCATGGCCACCAACACACCCAAGGCAATCGGGAGGTCAAAATGGCTGCCCTCTTTTTGCACGTCGGCGGGGGCTAAGTTGACGGTGATGCGCTTAGGGGGCAGACCCAACCCGATGGCACTCAGTGCAGCACGCACGCGCTCGCGCGATTCACCAACCGCTTTGTCGGGTAAGCCAACAATTGTGAAGCTGGGCAAACCGCTGCCGATGGCGACTTGTACATCAACGGGCAAAACCTCGATGCCTGCAAAAGCAACTGTGCGGATTGAGGCAGTCATGCAGGATTCATCGCTCAGTGTGTATCATCATTTTAAAGTTTGGCTTCGATTGCGTTCCACACCAGAGCTTCAAGCGCCCCGCCGTCAAAACGATTGATCTCTTGAATTCCAGTGGGTGAGGTGACGTTGATTTCAGTCAGGTAGTCGCCAATCACATCAATGCCGACAAAAATCAGGCCGCGCTCTTTCAATGCCGGACCAATGGTTTCGCAAATCTCTTGCTCGCGCTTGCTGAGAATAGATTTCTCAGGTCGCCCACCCACATGCATGTTGGACCGCGCCTCGCCTGCCGCCGGGACGCGGTTAACCGCGCCAACCGCTTTGCCATCGACCAGAATGATGCGCTTATCACCCATGCGCACTTCGGGCACATAGCGCTGTACGATGAGTGGTTCGCGCCAAATGCCGGTGAACATTTCAAGCAATGCGTTCAAATTCTCATCATCAGGGCGAATGTGAAACACACCGGCACCGCCATTGCCGTACAAAGGCTTGACGATAATATCTTTGTGTTGGGCGCGGAATGATTTGACCTCCTCAGCATCTGCGGAAATCAAAGTCGGCGGCATCACACCAGGAAAATGCGTGACGAACAGTTTTTCAGGTGCATTGCGCACACTCACAGGATTATTCACCACCAAAGTTTTGGGGTGAATATGCTCAAGAATGTGCGTGGCGGTGATGTAAGCCATATCAAAGGGCGGGTCTTGACGCATCAGCACCACATCAAGCGTGGCCAACTCAACCGTCTCAAAGCTTCCCAATGTAAAATGATTACCTACCTCACGGCGCACCTGAAGCGATCGCCCGCGCGCCAGGACTTTACCTTCACGAAATGAGAGGTGCTTGGGTAAATAGTGGAATAGTTTATGCCCGCGCTTTTGTGCCTCGAGCGCCAGCACAAAGGTGCTGTCGCCGTTGATGTTCACGGACTCGATGGGATCCATCTGAATGGCAACATTTAAACTCATCGCAATCACAGCATCCTTTGTGTGCAGACTCTATTAGCTAGTTAATGCGTTCGCGCAATTCCTGCACGACTTTAGCGATCTTGGTGCGGTCGGGGCCTTCTTGCGCAAGCGAGACAAACTTTTCGAACGACTCGATGGCGCGCTTTAAATGCCCTGCACGCATATGCAGCACACCCGCTTCGCGCCATAACGCTAGGCTTTGGGGCGCCAGCAGCAACATATTCTCAACAGCATCGACCGCATCAGTAACTTGGCCACGGTCGAGACAGCGTGTTTTCACATTGTTTTGCAAACGGATCAGCACGTCACGATTGCCCACCGGGCGATAATGGTTGGCCTCCAACTCAACGCCAGGCCCTGAGACCACCTTTAATAACTCGCGCAGCTCAGGCGCGCCCATAATGCGACCTTTGTGGAATGGGTCAACGATCACCCGGCGCCCATCGCGACTTTCCAGCCGCACAAGAAAATGCCCGGGAAAATTAAGACCCGCTGCCGCCCACCCTTGCGCGCGGGCGACCGCTATATACAATATCCCCAACGCCACCGGCAGCCCACGACGACGATCGATGACTCGCATCAGATTTGCGTTGTCCAAATCATCATAGGTTTCATCATCGCCTGTGTAATGGAACTGTTCGACCAGCGCGCCACTCAATGCTTCAGCCATCGCCTCAGGGCTTAAATCATCGTCAAAGCTTTTTTGACTGGCGTAATCACTCACTGCATCGGCCAGTTCAAGCAAATGATCTCGGTAAAACGACAAATCTGATGACGGCAAATCTATAGCAGCAAACAACAACGCAGCCTCAGCCAGATCGATGGCCTCGTCTGCCTGTTCGGCGATTCGCTTCAGCGCATTCCGATTTTCAGTAACCGCAGTCATGGTGCGTGAATCTCTAGCGCATTCGGGCAAGACTTCCAACCGCTCAGGCGCTGTTAATCTGGTCGCCAGGCATCTGCGATATGCTGGGGCCATGCGCGCGATGATAATACCATCGCGTCGAACCTGATCTGACAATCGTTATAAACAGGCCTGTGTGCCACAAATTGCGCTGCGGCAGCTTGGATACGCTGACGTTGAGTTTGTGAGATAGACTCGAGCGCTGCATCTATCGTGTGGCGCGCTTTTACCTCGATAAAGGCAATCACGTTTCCGCGCTTGGCAATAATATCGATTTCACCTAAACCGCTGCCACGCTTGCCCGCGAACCTGTGCGCAATCACCCGCCATCCCGTTAACCACAGTCGTGCAAGGCACATCATCTCGGCCCACCGGCCGCGGTGTTCGGCATTGCGGCCGCGCTTGGTTTTAGCGCTCTCAGTCACCGCGCGCCTTTGATAGGGCAAGCGCACGAGCATAGACCTCGCGCCGCGCGGT
>JANLSL010000047.1:0-16553 GCA_031362385.1 Alphaproteobacteria bacterium
CGCCGCCGAAGCCAAACGCATCACCGACGAACAAGCCCGCGTTGCTGCTGAACAAGCCGCACTTGAAGAAGCCGACCGCCTGGTCGCCGCCGAGGTTGACGCCAAAGCGGCGCGCGATGCCCGCTATGCGGCCCGCAAAGCACGTGGCCAAAAACGCGGCGCGAAGAAGTAATACCTTACGTAGCTCCCGTCGTTATCCTGGATCCTGGGGACAAGCCCCAGGATGACGGTAGAGTTTATTTCTTCTGCTGTTGCCCCACTCACACATCGTCATCCCGGAGGCTTCATCCGGGATCCATCTTTTTAGTTACACCCGCGCCAACACATACAAATTACCAGCATTGCCGCGCATCAGGCGGGTGTCGGCATCCAAATACGTAATGTCGGACCAGCCGGTGAATTTCAGGGCGGCAGAAAGTTTTTCATCCGGCTTTAAATCGAGTGCGTCGCGCAAGGCTGCATCATCTCCGCCGCGCGACACCGCCTCGTTGGCTGTGAAAGTAATGCTCAGGCGTTTTTCATTGGCAGGGTCGGGTGTGAACACGCCGTGGGTGATGTGAAGCCCTTTGGCATGATGGGCAGTAAACTCCACGTGGTTATCATATTGACCAGTGGTGTGGTTCACCACTTGGAAAATTTCCGTCACGGTAATTTTGGCATCACGCGGCAGGGTGCCAAACGAAATGCGCCGCAAGTTGGTGTCGCGCTCGAGCCCAAAGCTGGAATACAGCAGCTTCCAGCGCCCATCCATGAGTGCGAGTTGGGTATGGGGTTGGGGCGTGGGCGTGGCCGCTTCAACTTCGGCGGCCAGGCTTTTAATGCGCGCAATAATGTCGGCATCTTTACCAGATTCAAACCCCGCATCGGTGCTGGCCGACAGTTTCAATAACGCGGCTTTGGGTGCGTGCGGCGACATTATTTGGTCCATGATGGTTTCCAGTGTGAGAGTACAATGAGTTTAGCCGAAGGTCGCAGGGGCCGAAAGTGCATCACGTTCAACGCCCGCGCAATGCGCTTGGCGTGGCGCTCAGGGGCCATCAGCAACCGGGGGCGGCGGATATGCTTCACCGGCCCGGCCACCACGATTGCGTTTCTCATAGGCCCGGGCTCGTCGAGCAGCCGTGTGCGCCAGCCGTGCGATTTCATCCGCTCCGCCAAGTCATCAGCAGTGGTATCGCGCACACTATCCAGGCAGACATTCACAAACACCATGCCCTTATTGTTGGTCACACGTTTGGCCGCAGCGCAAAAAGCATCGCCCATAAATTGCGGTGGAACTTTTTCGCCAATAAAGGCATCAACAATCACCGCATCAAACTTGGCCCGCGTGCGCTGCATGTATGCCAAGCCATCACCGGCAATGCAGCGCACACTACGTGGCATGCCAAAATGCTTCTGCGCGATGATGAAAGTTTGGGGGTCAATATCAACCACACTGACGCGCACGCCCATGTGATGCAGCATTGTGGCCAAGGTGCCGCCAGCACAGCCAATCATCAGCACTTTTTTGGCGCGGGTTTGCATCACCAGGCTCAGCAGCGCGTGGATGTAAACTTCAATACTCACCCCTTGCGCATCAATTGAACTTTGCCGCCCACCCGCTTGCGCAAAAATAAGCGCGCCGGTGGTTTTTTCCCGGGCAATGCGGATCAGGCCAAGGGGGCTGCGCTGGGTACGTGGTTTCATCATCAGCAGATATACCGGGTTGGACAAGAGTGCAAATTATCCCACTTGCATACCGGCTATACCAGGATCATGAGTTGACGCGCCACAACTGCGCCTAAAATTTGGCGCACATCATTTTCTCAGCATACACACATCGTCACCCTCGGGCCGCGGCTTCGCGGACCCGGGGATCCATCGCTCCATGGGCTTTGACGTTGGTTGATGAATGGATTGCCCGATCTGTGCGCCAGTTTTTCTAAGCTTCCGATGGTCGCTAAGAAAAACTAGGCGTGAATCGGGCAATGACAGTTGAGTTAGTTTCTTCTGCTATTGCCCCATACTCATCTCGTCATCCCAGGATGACAGTTGAGTTTATTTCTTCTGCTATTGCCCCATACTCATCTCGTCATCCCAGGATGACAGTTGAGTTAGTTTCTTCTGCTATTGCCCCATACTCATCTCGTCATCCCAGGATGACAGTTGAGTTTATTTCTTCTGCTGTTGCCCCACACACACCTCGTCATCCCGGAGGCTTCATCCGGGATCCATCGCGCAAAACATGCTGACCTCGTAAATGGATTCCCGCTTTCGCGGGGATGACAGCAGTACATTTTTTCTAACTCCCTTTCCTGAACGCGTTGCCCGCGGGCGAGATGCAATGTCTTGGCCTCGCGTGTGCAGCAGCTCCGCGCCGCAGTGGCTTAACCCCCCACCTTGCGGCCGTCCACGGTGCTGCTGACGGCAACGCTTGGGCCGATGCCGTGCGCCATCCCCCTGTGTGTGCCGCATCGGCCCATTAGTTTTTTATATAAAGCGTGAGTGCTCATGACCGACTTTGATTCCAGCATCATCATCGACCTCGATGCGCCGCTGAGTATGCCGCTGCCCGTATTCCCCACTTTTGAACCTGAGACTGCATCGTTGCGCTCATTGGTGGGTGAGGCATCGGGTCGGTTGAGTTTGGAGAGCACGTTGGAGCGCGTGCGCAGCAGTATGGCGCTGAATCTGCCCAGCTTGGTGAAGCTGGCTGGTGTGGGCCAAGAAAAGGGCAAGTGCAAAGCGCTACTCATTTGCGGCGGTGGGCCAAGTATGGGTGACCTCGCGCAACTGAAGAAAATTCGCGCGCTGGCAAAACGTGGTGCAAAAATATGGGCGGTAAATAAAACCCACGATTTTTTATTGACCAAAGGCATTGTGCCGTGGGCGGCATGTTTGCTCGACCCCATGGATTGGGTGGCGGGCTACATTGCCAAGCCGCGAAGTGATGTGATTTATGCGGTCGCCTCGCAATGTCACGGGGATGTTTTTGCCGCACTGAAAAATGCGCAGCTGCATGTATGGCATGCCGGTGTTGATGACGACGATGGCCAAGACCACCCCACGCCGCTGCTGCAAACTGAATTCCCCAGTGCCGATTGGCTGGTGATTCCCGGCCCCACAACAGTTGGTTTACGCAGCATTATGGTGGGCTATGCGTTGGGCTTTCGGGTGTTTCATTTATTTGGGTTGGATAGTTCCATGCGCGTCGGCCCCGATTTTTCCACCAGCTTGCATGCGTACTCTAAACCGAAGCCCACTGATGCGGCTGAAGGCTGGGTGAGTTTGCGCTCCACACAAGGCGAGCACAGATTTTATACCAACGCCCACATGGCAAGGCAGGTGTTAGACTTTGAAGATATGGTCGAGCGCATTGCCGAACTGGTGCGCCAAAAAACCATGCAGCCGATTCGCATTACTGTTCATGGCGATGGCATGTTGCCGGAACTGGCAAAATGCTACGGCTGGCACGCCTCACAAACCCCATGAGCACTGACCCTACCGCCCAGCGCCTAGCCGAAGCCGAGCAAATGGCGCGTGAAATTATCAGCATCGCTGATGACGCCAGCCAGGATCACGTCGCTAAACAAAATTCAAAAAATGCCGAGGGCCAAGCGCCTGTCCGCGAAGTTATCGCGCGCGCCAAACTGCGCATTGATGTGCGGATGTGGTTGATGGCGCGCTATGCGCCCCAGGTGTTCGGCGGGGGCGCACTTAAAACACCCGACACCGACCCCGCAGTGAGTTTCGAAATTCACACGACGGTAGATCAGGAGGTTACGGACTGAACCATGTTAAATACTTTTGTCACCCTGGCATTTATTGCCAGGGTCCAGGGTAAAGTGCGCGGTTCGTGTTTGTAATTCTGGATCCTGGGAATGAATCCCAGGATGACAGCACAGAGTATTATCCCCATGCCCCCCAGTGTAATGTATCGACCGCCGGGGCCGGTGGCCGCAGCGTTCATGAATGCGCCCGCACGCCGGCGCGTGATCATGGGCCCGTTTGGCTCGGGCAAATCAACCGTGTGCTGTGTGGAAATTGCGCGCCGGGCCCGGGCGCAACAGCCAAGCCCTGATGGTGTGCGCCGGACAAGATTCGCAGTTGTGCGTAACACCTATCCGGAACTTAAAACCACCACGCTCAAAACTTGGCGGTCGTGGTTTGGCGAACATCATGGCGCGGGGTTTGATGACTTCACCGCCACCGCACCGTACGAGCACCGCATTCAATACACCTTGCCTGATGGCACATCGGTTCACACCGAAGTTTTGTTTTTGGCCATGGACCAAGAGGCCGATGCCAAAAAGTTTTTGTCCTTGGAAGTGACCGGCATTTGGTTCAATGAAGTGCGCGAACTCAAACGCAGCATTGTGGAAGCGGGCGATGGCCGCATTGGCCGCTACCCCGCCATGAAAGACGGCGGGCCCAGTTGGCATGGCATTATTGCCGACACCAACATGCCCGATGAGGACCACTGGCTGCACGATCTGGCCGAAGTTGAAAACCTGAACGGCTGGGCGTTTTTCAAACAACCGGGCGGGGTGATGAGTGTGAACGGGGCCTGGGTGGCCAACCCAGCGGCGGAGAACATCACGCATTTAGTGCCCGGTTATTACACAGCACAACTTCCAGCGAAATCTGATGCGTGGATTGCGGTGTACTTGGCGGCTGAGTATGGCCGCTTGCCGCCCGAGGGGGCGTACTTCGCCGACGAGCTGATGCTAGCCGAGCGCGAAAAACGAATCAGCGACGTGGCGGGCGACCCTGAACTCCCGGTTCACACGTTTTGGGATTTGGGCATCGCGGACGACACCGCCATTTGGTTTGGCCAAGTGGTGGGGGGCGGACAGGGCAGCCCCACCTGGCGCTGGATTGATTATTACGAAAATTCTGGCGTAGCGCTGGACCATTATGCGCGCGTGTTGAAAGACAAAGCAGGCGAACGGCGCTGGGTGTACGGCGACCATGTGTGGCCGCACGACGGCGGCCACCGCGACCCGGGCATTCTGGGTGCAAAAACCCGGCGCGAGGTTTTTGAATCGCTCGGGTTCAAAACTATTTTGCTGCCACGCCATGGCCTAGCCGATGGTATTGATGCCGCGCGGCGCCTCATGCGCGTATCGCGCTTTGATGCAAGTGCCTGCCGTGAGGGTTTGAAAAAACTACGCCGCTACCGGCGCGACTTTGATGCCGCGCGCAATGTGTATCACGATCAACCCCGCCATGATGAGAACTCACACGCCGCTGATGCCTTCCGCAGCGCAGCTATGGGCGGGAACTTGGTCAACAACGCCTCGGCCTGGGCAGGCGTAGACCTCAAAGACGGCGGGGAATGGGTGGTGTGAGGGGGGTATATATATGACTTTGTCTAGGGTTTTCACCTCTGCTACCAATGGTTTTGTCCAATATGAATTTCTTGTTAATTTATGATTGATATCATAAAGGGTGCTTTCCTAATTGGAACATGGGACAGTTGATATTTCATATTTGGACACAATGGGTTAGGTGTGAACCATCTTTAAGCCCAACTTTCGCCTTCCCAGTCCGTTATAGCTTTTTACATGAAACATGATATTAAACCGGATAACCGGGGAGAGCCAATGACGACTGTCGATAAGGTCGTGGCTTACATTATCCGCTGGGCGCAAGACCGCGGAGAGCCACTTACCAACCTAAAGCTCCAGAAACTGGCCTACTACGCCCAGGCGTGGTTCCTTGCCATTAGTAATAAGCGCCTTTTCGACGGCGAATTTCAGGCATGGGTTCATGGTCCCGTTCAGCCTGCACTTTACCAGTCGTACAAAAACTATAAATGGAAACCGATTACGGGGCGCCCTAACGATCCGAAACTGACTGCTGCTATTGCAAAGCATATCGACAACGTGCTTGAGGTTTACGGCGGTCGCGGCGCGTATGAACTTGAGCGCATGACGCATGCTGAGAAGCCTTGGATCGAGGCTCGTGGAAACCTTCCGCCGGATAAAGACTCGAAGAATGTCATCTCCGAAGCCACTATGCGTAAGTACTACCGCTCCCGTTTGGAATAGTGGCTAATAACAAACACAAAATTCGCGCGACTGACGCGCAGACTGATCGTGCGGGCAAGGTCGTTAACACGACCCAGGTTCGGGATGCGAACCTAAAATTTTCCTTCAAATATCTTGATCTCGTGAGCAACGCGAAGTTCTGTCTTGCCCATTGCCAAGACGGTTACCTCGAAAAGCTGCTTTTGAGACTTCGCGACGTAAACGGCATCACCGTGAATGAATTTCGGACCACCAAGGCGAATGCACTTCGCGCACACACGCACGTTTGGTCAAAGACGAGCGAACCAAAAGGGTTCACATGCCTCAACTCTCAGCTTCGGGAGAATGAGGCTTGGCAATTTGAGATTACCAGCAATCTCCACGGCCGCGTTCATGGCATATTGCTTGACGACACTTTTTTCGTTGTCTGGCTCGATCCGAAGCATAAAATGTATCCTGCTGCTTAGGTTCGGCCCCTTTCAATTACCCGGATCGTGATGAAAGTGCCTGCCGTGAGGGTTTGAAAAAACTCCGCCGCTACCGGCGCGACTTTGATGCCGCGCGCAATGTTTATAATGATCAACCGCGCCATGATGAGAACTCCCACGCCGCCGATGCCTTCCGCAGCGCAGCGATGGGCGGGAACCTCGTCAACAACGCCTCGGCCTGGGCCGGGGTGGACCTCAAAGACGGTGCGGAGTGGGTGGTGTGAATTGCATATGAACTCAGCTCTCATCCCTCCCCCTTGCGGGGAGGGATAAAGGGTGGGGGGTTTTTTTCTTGCCCGTGCGCTGTAGCAGAAAAGTGGAGTCAAATTCCCCCACCCCAGCCCCTCCCCGCAAGGGGGAGGGGTTTAGTTTTTTTACGCCTTCATTATTACACTTGCATACCGGCTATACCAGGATCATGAGTTGACGCGCCACCACTGCGCCTAAAATTTGGCGCACATCATTTTCTCAGCATACACACATCGTCGCCCTGGGACTTGTTCCCAGGGTCCAGAGCAACATGCGTGAGCGGTGGTTGTGACCCTGGATCCTGGGACTGAATCCCAGGATGACAGTTGAGTTAGTTTCTTCAGCACATGCCCCATCCACACATCTAAATGAAAGGCACACCCATGCCCGCATCACGTAACGCCTACACCTTCAAAGAAGGGCTGACGATGATGGCAGCTAAGGCCGTTGGTGTTGATCCTTATCTCGCAGCTGAAGCAGGCGAGAATGCGCGCGTTGCTATAAATGCCATACGCAATGCTGCCAAAACCAAAACACCAAAAGACCGCGCAGGGTACATTCGCGAGGCGCAAAACGAACTGCGCGCTATTAGTGCCGCGCAACACCCGAAACTTGTGAATGCGCTGCAAGCCAAGTTGCTCGCGTTACAGGGCAGGGGCGGGGATACAGCAGTCGCCCACGTCGAGCCTGGCGAGATGGTGATTCCGCGCGCGATGCTCACACCCGAAGTGATGCACATGATTGCGACAGAAGCCCAGCGTAGCGGCATCGACCCGCGCAAGTTACTCGTCGGTGGCCGTGGTTCCATCAACCCCACGACAGGAGCCGAGGAGTTTGGCTGGTTTGTTGATATGTTTGATGGCGTTGGAAACAAATTGAGGGACATCTTCGGCGTTCAGTCAGCATACGCGGCAGAGCCTCCGACACTTGCCAGCCAATCTACTCCATCAAATCAAACGCTTGATGTCGAGGAAATCCCGGTTAAAGCACGCGAAGTTATAACCTATCCACTGTCGGGCGACCCGGCTGGCATAGAGCGATACAATAACGCCGTGCGCGATAAGGCCATGAATACAATCAAAAACTGGGAGGGTGAACGACTGGAATTATATCATGGACCTGAAGGCGCTCTCACAAGCGGAGTTGGACATCTCGAGCCTCAGAATTCAGGGCGCAAATATCGCGATTCCATCGAGGCTGAAGAGTCCCTTAGGAATTTGAACAGCGACTATGAGCGCGTTGCATCAAGCCTGAATGATCCACGCTTGCAAGGGTTAGATGCCGATAAGCGCGCAGCACTCATCTCGCTCGGTTTCAATGTCGGCACCAATCGCCTTCAAGACTCTAAAGCTTATAACGCCCTCGTTGAAGGCCGGTATGGCGACATGGCCAAAGAATGGAGCGAATTTAGAATGGCTTATGACCCAGATTTGAAAAGGAAAGTTTATGTAGACGGTCTTGAAAATCGTCGCGGTGACGAGCTTGATATGTTCTTTGGGCGAGACAGGCTGCGCCGTAAAGGTGATAACCCTATCATCCCTATCCCAGGCGGTAGCCTGCGGAAACAATAACCCGGCGTATGATCCGTAAAACTTCTAGCTTTGCTTGAAAGCTGATCTCGCAAGGGAGTAAGCTTTGCATCGTGCTGTTTAAGTCTGGCGCGAGGACAACATGCGATTCTGCCACGTACTTTGTTTAGCGTTGACTTTAGTCGCTGTAGCAGGCTCCTCCGGGCGCGCCGCCGCTGCTGCGCAGGCAGTTTATCCGTTCGATGAAAAGGCTCTGCTTGAATTTAAGCCTTCGTTCAAGTGCACATCTGCCAAAGACAACCCTATTTGCGTGGCGCGAACGGCAGTGGCTTGCACTCTTCCTGGCGCTCGCCCGAAAGAGTGCGAGACTATTGGAATGATCGATATTAAGTCCGACCTCGCTGCCTTTTATAACCAGCGGCCTAAAGAACCGCCGTGGAAGCAAAGATGGTGGCAACTACAAGATATAAGTCGGACAGAATTTTGTATGATGCGCGCGATGCTATTTCGTAAAGTTTCGCCAGATCGTTTTATTGCTGACCCTCCACTTTCGCCTTCAATGATTGGGACGCATGAGGTTTTGGTGTATGCGGGCCGTTGCAAGCCAAGCGATATCATCGTGGGTTATAGCATTTTTATGAAGCGAGAAGCAGATGGCTGGAAGTTCACATCTTATAGCATCAACGTTCTGCAAGACGACCCAATTACGCCCTACGAGCCTTTATATATTGATTTCTGCGCGGTTGAGGGATGTGATTATGGACTGCACGGGTTCAAAGTGAGCGAGATACGATATGCCGAGTGCCCGCAGCGCGCATGTAAGTACTGGGCGCGCGGTATTCCGGCGCCTGCCGTACCTTTTCGCAAATCCTATCCGGCTTACTCTACTCCCCCGATATTCCTGCCCGGGAAAATGCTTTTTTGTGCAAATGATTGGATAAGTGATCAAGACCCATTGTGTGCCTACAAGCTTAATGGGACGGATTAAGCTGTTTCGCTTACATCGGCTTTGGTCATTGTGGGCGCGTTCTTAGTCAGCCCCGTACTCTGAATTGAAACCAGCCATTAGTTTACCCCCGCACTGCAGCAGCTTTTGCAGTAATTAAAACTCAAAATTCCCCCATTTTCTTTAGGAGTCTCTCATGAACCTCGCTGTATCAGCGGCGCGGGCGGTTTCGCCTGCCCGTGGACGTAGTGGCGCACGCACCGCCATGCCTGCGTTCAAGCGCAAAACGCCAAAGCATTCAGGCGTGGCTGCGCAGCCCGCCAAAGGCATGAGCCAGGAGCAACTCGAACGCCTGCTGGCCACCGAGATTTCTGAAGCACTGGCGTTCATCCACTCGTCCGACCTGATCGCCAGCCAACGCGAGCGCAATTACGACTATTACCGTGGCCTGATGGATGACATGCCCGCTGCCAAGGGCCGCTCGCGCGTGACAGATCGCACGGTGTCCACTTACATTAATATGATGCTGCCGGGTTTGCTGCGCGTATTCACCGCTGGCAAAACCATTGCCGAGTACGAACCGACCGGCATGGAAGATGAAGCGCTGGCCAAAGTGGTGACGCGCTATGTGAACGATGTGGTGTTTCGCAAAGATAACCGGGGCGAAATTATTTTGTATCAATGGGCGTTTGATGCCTTGGTGCAAAAAGTCGGCGTGCTGAAAGCCTGGTGGCAAGAAGGCTTTGAGACCAAAGAGGAAACATTTACCGCGCTGACCGATGAAGAATTTACGCTGCTGGTGCAGGCGGTGGAATCGCGCGGCGAAGAAGTGGTGGCCCATACTGCTCATCAGGCCGATGTAGTCACACATGATGTAACGGTGCGGCGCAAAATCAACACCTCCAAAGTGTGCATTGAAAATGTCCCGCCCGAGGAGTTTGTGATTAACCGCGATGCGCGCACGTTGGAAGACGCCACTCTGGTCTCGCACCGCACCTATCGCCGGGCCGGTGATTTGATTGACCAGGGCTATGGCCAAGCATTGATTGACGAATTGCCCAGCTATTCTGAGCCGCGCTATGCGCGTGGCAGCGATGATGAACGCTGGCGTGGGCCATCGCCCAGCCATCCGATTGACCCAATGATGCGCGAGATTGCGGTGCACGAAGGCATTGTGCGCTGTGACTATGATGGCGAGGGCGTGCGTGAGTGGTATTTCGCAGCCGCCGGCGGCGAGGGCAAAGTGCGCGTGCTGAAAATGGAACCCTACGATCACCAAGTGGTGTTTGCCGATTTTTGCCCCAACCCGCTGCCGCATATTTTCTGGGGCCGCTGCCCAGCCGATGACCTAGCCGAGATTCAAAAAGTAAACACCGTGTTGGTGCGCCAAATGTTGGACAACTTGTATTTGTCCAACACGCCGCAACGCGAAGTGGTGCAAGATTTGATCGTCAAGCCCGACCAGCTTATGAACATGGCACCCGGTGCGCCGATATTGGTGAAAGCTGCCGGTGCCATTCGTGAAATTTCCGTACCCTTTACCGCGCAAGCAGCACTCACTGCGTTGCAGTATTTCGATGCGGTGGCTGAGGCGCGCACCGGGGTTTCCAAACAAGGTGCGGGGCTGGAACCCAATACACTCAGCAACCAAAGTGCCACCTCCGCCCAACTGGCCTATGCGGCATCGCTGGGTAAGCTGGAAATGGTGGCGCGCATTTGGGCCCACGGCGGAATGCGAAAATTGTTCCGGGGTATTTTGAACATTCTGGTGCGCTATCAGGATTTTCAGCGCCTGGTGCGGATGGATGGCCGCGGCCAAGCGATTGATCCGCGCGCGTGGGCGGCATTCTCGGACATGGACGCGGTTGTGAACACCGGCCTGGGCACGGGCGCGCGTGAACGCGACATGGCGTTTTTGAACATGGTGATCACCGAGCAAAAGCAAATTATGCAAACCATGGGACCAATGAATCCAATTGTGGGGCCAAAGCAATATGTGACCGCGTTACACAAAGCCGCCGAGGCGGCTGGCATTGCCAACCCGCAAACGTTCTTCCGCGACCCGGGGGACTGGACGCCACAACCACCACCACCTCCACCACGGCCTCAAGGGCCGCCGATGCCATCACCTGATTCGTCGTTGATGGCCAACGTGGAACGCCAAAAGTTGCAGCAAAAAAATGCTGAATCAGCCGCACAAATGCAAAGCCAAGAACGCATTGCGCTTCAACAAATTGCCTCCAGCGAGCGCATTGCCATGGCGCAGATGAAAGCAGGCCTACAAGCCAAAGCCTCAGACGCGCAGCTGGGTGCCGCACGGCTGGAGCTGGACCGGGCCCAAACACAGGCGGTGCTCGCGCGCGCCCCTGAAAAGGTTGAAGCGGCACCCGCACCACCCGACCCGGCGATGGCTGCGGCCCTTCATGCGGTGGCCGCAGCCGTGGCCCACAGCAACCGGCCCAAACGCATCATTCGTGACATGGATGGCCGCGCGGCAGGCGTGGAGCCGGTGGAGTGAAACCACTCACCGCGCATTACGACACCACTGACGATCAATGGGTCATCGATGTGCCGTTTGCCTTGCCCGGTGCGGCCATAGTCGCAGCGATGAAATACGTGGCCAGCGTGAACCGCGACCGGCTGCGCACGCTGCCGCCGGGAGATCGCAAAGATTTCACTGCCCGTGGGCTTGCAGCGCTGTCGGCCAAACGCTGGGTACAGCGCATCGCCAAGAAAGGCGACCATCTGATTTTTGCAGCACCTTATACGCCCAGCAAGACGATTTCACTTGGTATCGCTACTCCCTCGCTTTGAATTTAATTACCCCTCACCCTAACCCTCTCCCTCAAGGGGAGAGGGGATAGAGGTTATATCTCACTTAATCTCTGCCAAGTAACACCGAATACTGCCGTGGTGGGTTATAGCTCATTCACCGTTGGCAAGTAGGGATGCTGAAAACCGTCAGGTTGAAGTACGTCAAAAAAATAATACCCACGATAACTCATCATGAAGGGGCGGCGGGAGGGATTCTCGATTGTTGGGAGAAACGGGTGCTTCTCATATCCCAGCGCCTGGAGAGGTGCGACAAACACGTAATGGCGGAGAAAGTCGTACGTGTTATCGAACAGCCGATATTCAAGTCGCAGATAGAAATGGGCGATGAGTTGTGCGCCGCCATCTGGCAGCCGTTGGTAAAAACTGAACTCGACAGTGTAGGGCATAGCGTCGTGAGTGTAGTTCACGATCGCTTTTGCTAACTCTGTCATAGTCGTGGCTGTCGTTATCGAGCGTTCAGCAAAAAAATCCCGCAGGTACACAGTCGCTGTGCAGTCGTCAAATGCTGTGCGCCGAAGTTTGCGCAGGACGCCAGTAAACATAGGGCCTGTCCGATCAAAGTCGGGGATGATGTAGGTCATTTCACGCAACGGCGTACTTGGGTTCTCGATGACTGAGCAAATGTTTCGCGCTGTTTGGTGGGCGAGCCAATAGAGCCACGTGAACCGCAAAACTATATCGCTCATCACCCAAAGAGCGACCATGAGAAATAGGGTTTGATGGAGACTCTTATTTGCGGCAGATGAAAGTCGCACAATGGCCCTCGATTATTGCTCGCACATTGCTTTCGAAAGAGGGCGTTCACGAGGCCGTAAGTTGGCACAAATATGGCAACAAAGCCTGACAGAAACGAGTATGAAGCGCTGCGTCGAACTGGATATCAGAACAATCCTCGTGCAAAGTAGTGGCTGTCGTCTGACGCCTCTTTTTTCTGAGTATAAACGATGAGAACATGGTCAAGCTTTTGGCTGCTGATGGCCTATGGGGGTGTGCTGGCTGTTCTGAGTTGGTCGCCTGGGGATGAGGGTGAGGGGTGGCACCGCACAGCAATTGCCGGCAGTACGTTTTTGCTGGGCGCGCTGCCGTGGATTTTGACACGTCGGGCGGTGTGGGTCGGCACTGCAAACGAATCAACTGAAGGCGCGCCAACGCTTTTGTACCTGCCCGGCGTTCTGCGCTGGTACAGGAATGGTATGGTTTGCGCATTGATGTTCGGCGGGCTGGTATTCTGGTGCGCGACAGACCACAACGCGATGTACGAGTCATGCATGCCGACCGTCACGGGCGGAAGCGCAGAGGGCAAAATCCCGAACTGGATCACGAATGGCACCCCGTGCCGCCTCACTCCTTCATCATACTTTGACTTAGCGCTTGGCACATCATTCGCGTTAGCGCTTTTTCAGTTCCCGATCGTGCTGTATTGGATGGCGAAGAATGTGGCGCATTGGGTTATCAGAAATAAAAAAGGTCACGGCTGAATCGTTAGCCCACACTGTCACCGCATTGGTTACACGCGGCACCCTATACGGCCCGCAAGACGATTTCGGCTCCACGGCCTGCGCTCTCGAATTAATTCTAATCTGTCGTCCTGGGACTCCTGGATCCTGGGAATAAATCCCAGGATGACGGTCGAGTTTATTTCTTCTGCACTTGCCCCCTCTACACATCGTCATCCCGGACGATTGATCCGGGATCCATCTTTTTTGCTTTCTGCAACAGGAAAGGTACTCCCATGCCCGCACCTCAACGTAAAAGTTACACCTTCAAAGAAGGTCTGACGATGTTAGCGGCTAAAGCAGTGGGCGTTGACCCATACCTCGCAGCCGAAGCCGGTGAGAACGCGCGCGCGGCCATCAACGCCATTCGCAACGCTGCCAAAACAAAACAACCCAAAGACCGCGCTGGTTATATTCGTGAAGCGCAGAATGAGTTGGGCTCCATCAGTGCGGCACAACACCCAAAGTTGGTTAATGCGCTACAAGCCAAACTACTGGCACTTCAAGGCCGGGGCGGGGATGCCGCTATGGCGCACGTGGAACCCGGCGAGGTGGTGATTCCGCGCGCGATGCTGACACCAGAAGTGATGCGCATGATTGCCTCCGAAGCCCAGCGTCGCGGCATCGACCCGCGCAGGCTCATGGTCGGCGGGCAAGGCTCAATCAATCCCGCAACGGGGGCGGAGGAGTTTTCCTTTGGTGGAGGACTCAAGTTCCCAGATGAGAATCACCAGTATCAGTCGGGTGAGCAGCAAGTTGCTGATCTCATAATTAGCAGTTATCCTGAGGCGACGTGGGGCTTAGGCCATGTTGGCATCGGTGTTAACTCGGATAAGACGGTTGGATTTTATCCGGCGCAGCCCGATGATCCTTCGGCTCTCGTCGGAGCTCCCGGTGTTGTGAAGCCCGACGACCAGAGCCAGCCACACAGTATTCGCAGGATTCCGACCACACCGGAGCAAGATGAATTGGTAAAAAAGTACATTGAGAATCGCACACAAAATCCGGGGGAGTACAGGCTATTCGACGAGAATTGTGGTGACTTTGTTCGCGATAGCATGCGCGCCGGAAAAATAAACGTACCATCCTATGTTACAATCAACCCACTCGATGATATCGTCGATAAGTTTCCAAATCAGTTCTTCAAAAGGCTAAAGTAGGCATGGACCGCGCGCGCTGGGTTAAATTTACCAAATTTACATTGGCTTGGGCGCTTGCGGGGGCGTTTCTATTTTTCGTGCTCTATTTGTTTACGTCCCTAACTAGTTTCCCGAGCGGGAACGCTACCTTCGAAGGTCAAGTTTACATTGCAATTTCAATATTAGGACTGAATTTGCCTGCGTTATTGATGGGAACAATAATTAGCTCCGATGTGGCTCGTAGTGTGGAAGTTGCCTTAATGTTGCTCGCCAATGTAATCGGGTATGCCGGAATTGGCGCGTTATATTGGGTTATCAGAAATAAAAAAGGTCACGGCTGAATCGTTAGCCCACACTGTCACCGCATTGGTTACACGCGGCACCCTATACGGCCCGCAAGACGATTTCATACGCTCAACCATCGAAGTTGGGCTGATTTAAATTACCCCTCACCCTGCCCCTCTCCCTCTCCCTGTCACGTCGAAGACGTGCCAACTTTTAATGCCGGCCTTCGGCCGGACAGGGGAGAGGGGATTTTAGTGATGACTTACAAAACCTCTCCCCTTGTGGGAGAGGTCGACACGAAGTGTCGGGTGAGGGGGTTGCTTCGATTATTTTTTCCCCACTCACACACAGGTGACACATGGCTAATACATGGCGTGCAACAACGCAAACGGCGGCCTATGCCGCAAATAAGCACATGCTCGATGTGTTCAATGCATCCACCTCCACACGCGCGGTGCGGTGTTATCGGTTTTATCTGCTGAACAATCAAACCGCCGCCATTACCGGTGTTTTGAATTTTGTACAGATCATGCGCAATACCGCCTCATCGGCGGGCACTACTGTGACGCCGGTGGCTCACGACCCCAATAACAGCACACTCAATGCAAATAGCACGGCTGGAACGGGGCGAACGATTACCACCGGCGCCACACTTCGGCGTATTTTGTCGCAAAACGACGAACCCACAGTGACCACGCTGGATATGGATGCGTTGCTGACGCTGATTCCGTTCAGTGAAATTTGGAACGCAGGGTACGGCGATACCAACATTCAGCCCCTCACGTGCCCGATTGGCTCAAACATCGGCTATTCGATTCAGTCGATCACCGCTACCACCGGCACGGCAGATTGTGAAATTGAATTCACCGATGCAGCCAGTTAGCCAGGTGAATGCCCCATGGCCGATACTTTTCGCTGGTCGGGCTTCGCGCATGCCATTCGTGACGGCGCGCTGATCCACATTCAAAATACCGAAACCGCCGATGTGCGCCGCCTGTTCACGCTGACCAGTTGGGATGTGCGCCCGTGGGTGGGCTCAACCGATGCCACGGGCCTCGTGGGCGCGTGGCGCTTGCGTTACATCACCGCCCATAGCGGTGGCGAGGTGCTGAGTAGCATCGCGGCGGACCCCAGTGTGCCCGCACTGCCATCACAAGTGACCGCGCTCATTCAATCAACTGTCACGGTTGATTCAACCACATCTAGCCTGCGTGACCGCGCAAGCCTGGCCATCTCGACCGCCAATATCAGCTGGCCGCAATTTGGGCGCTTGGTGCCAGGTGGGGCCAGCACGTCAAATCTGTTTGAGAGCATGGATAGCGCTGGCGCACTTCAGCGCATCACGCTACCCGCAGGCAAAGGCATTGCACTTATTGCAGCCACCGACACCACGCCGGTCGGGCCTGAGACATGGTATGCCACACTCACGCTGCGCGATGAGACCAACGGGCGCACCTACTTTGTGCAAGGTGAAGCGGTGGGCGCAGGTTCTGTGAACAACGCCATTATTTCGGTAATGAATGCAGCCGGTTCCGGCATCACGTTGTCGGTTGCCAACATTGATATTGTCTATGG
>JANLSL010000069.1:0-10071 GCA_031362385.1 Alphaproteobacteria bacterium
ATGGCAAAACGGTAATCAGGCGCAATGGAGAGCATCGCTGCGGCGACCTCAAGGAGCTCGGCAATGTTGCGGCCACGATGAATATTACCGGCGTAGATGCACAACGGACCTTTGGCGAGGTGCGGATACTTCTCGAACAGCGCAGTTTGAATGTCGCGTGTGGGAATAAATAATTCTGTATCGCACCCAAACGGAAGAACAGAAACAAGACCGGGGTCGAATCTTTGTGTCTCAAACCATGATTTAATCTCTGGGCTGCCCGCGAACACATGCGCCGTTTTCCAGCGCAACATGCGCAACAAAAAACCATGAGCAAAGCGCTCAAAAATGTTTCTATTCTGGTTTTCGCCTGGCAGATCAGGCACATCGATCAACAGTGGCGCGCCTGAAAAAGCGGCAAAGCAACTCAACATCAAACCACCTGCGAAAGGTGGCGCGCGCAATACAATAACATCGGCTTTGGTCTGCGTGATGAGCGAGAGCATCATGCGCAGGCCATACGCAAACCCAGTCGCTGAGCCGGATGGGTATCCGAAACGACGCATTTGCGGGGCAAGTGCACGGCGAACAACTGCCAAGTTAAATGCATTGTCTTCATCACGCGTTCGCGCCGCGATGACGGTCACTTTATGGTTGGCAGCCGTCAGGCTACGAACCAGCGCGGCTAGGCGATCATGTCCCTGAGCGGGTGTTGTGCTGACCCACGGGTCGATCACAATAACGTTAAGTGCGCGCACTGGCGGTTTTGGCAGGGTCATGGGGCGCTTTATACCCTTGGGAAGATAACCAGGCCAACGCCTTTCATCTTCCAGCACTTAATTTAGCGCGAGATTCGCACCACAGCTAACAGTGTGCGTAAAATCACCCCCACATCTGATGCCAGTGTGGCGGTGTGGATATAGTCGGCGTTGATCTGTAGTTTTTCTTGCATCACGATGGTTTCGTATGCGGCCTCTGGGTCCGCGTAGCTTGCCAAAAGCGCTGTTTGGTTGCGGAATTTGAGCGATGCTGGCCCGGTGAGCCCGGGCCTCACCGAAAGCACGATGTCGCGTTGTGCTGGCGTCCATTTCTCAACGTATTTTGGGACTTCGGGCCGGGGCCCGACCAAACTCATATCTCCAACCAATACGTTATACAGTTGAGGCAGTTCATCGATTTTTGAGTCACGCAGAAAGTGGCCAAAGGGTGTGACGCGGGCGTTATGTCCAATCGTCAAGATCGGGCCTGAGGTTGGTTCAGCGCCAGTCATGGTGCGGAATTTGTAGATGCGAAAGGGCTTGGCGAAGCGCCCGATGCGAATTTGGCTAAAAAACACCGGGCCGGGTGATAACAGCGCGATGGCGATTCCGACACTGACGAGCAATGGCGATAGCACAATCAAGCCGCCCAGTGCGCCAACCAAATCGAACAGACGTTTGAGCATGATTGACGCCGCAAATGTCGCGTCAAGTCTTGCGCTTATACAGCGTCAACTTAACGCCGCGGTACGCGGTCGTGGCCGCAGCCTCAAACGCGCTGTTCAGCAAGGCAGTTGTTCCCGGGTCAATCGCCAGGGCACCTTCTTGCCAAATGATCAGTTCGTAATCGCGCTCAATCCAGCGCCGCAAGCTCTCGCCGCTCCATCCGCCATTTTGCTCAATTGCAGCCAACGCGGCCTCGCGGCGCGTCCCGCTGCTGGTGCTCGGAGCTGAGCGTAACGAGGAAAGCGGGTTGATGCTCACGGCTGAGAAGCGCCGCCCGGCCATATGGGTGGCATACGGCAGCGCTGGCAATTTATGGATCAGCAAAATCGGCTCAGACCCAGGCGGAACATTCTGGCCAATAAAGCGCATCAATGTGGCGATGTCTTCTTGCTCAGCAGCGGGCCAGGGCTGCTTTAATTCTTCCGCTGGGAACGAGTGGAGCGATTCACGTTCAGCCAAAATGGGGGAAAATGTATTTAGTGCGAGGGCAAAGAAAACAAAGCCGATCACTAGTGGCGCACCGCTTAAGTTTTTTTGGCGCATGCCGCGGGCCAAGAATGCCAAGGTCATCGCCGCACCTAAAGCAGCAATCGACGTTACTTGGCTGGGGGCAGTTGCGATGCAGACATCGCAGCCAGGTGCCCGGAACACCACCAGGGCCGCCAGTGCCAGCAATAGATAAATCGGGATCGTCCACAAAATGCGCGGGCCCCGCGCGGTCAAAGCCAGCAAGAACACACACAGCATGATACTGCCGCCATAGGGCAGCAGGACGCCTTCAAAAGCATCCTCGCTGATGCGTAGAACATTATATGCAGGCAGTGATGCCCCGACTGCTTGGGTTGGCGCAGCAAGTCCCGTGAGGTCGTTGACTAGTGCAATGAGCGGGGCATTGAGCAGGTATGACGTGAATTGTTCAGGCAGCAGATAAACGCCAGCACCTAGAATAGCTGCCATCACCACAATCACGATGGCACCGTGCACCCATCGTGCTGAACCAACCGCTGCCATGAACAACAAAAACAGCATCAGCGCAGGCAGCGCCATGTCGAGATTCAGCAAAATCAGCAATGTCAGAGCAACGCCCATGGCGATGGATCGCCACACTTTGGGTCGGCCGATGCTCAATATCAGAAACCAGAAGGCTGCCAGATGTATGAGTGAAATAAGCGCAATCGGGCTCACGGTTGAGAAGCTGTAGGATGTGGCTGGTGTACCAATGAAAAGGAGTACGGCCACCGCCGATGCCAATGAGTTGGCTGTCAGTTTGCGGCACAGCAGGAACAGCAAAATACCGTTGAGCAAACCCAGCACCGCCATACTGATGCGCGCGGCGGTGACGCCCAGGCCAATTTGGGTTTGCAAGGCACCCAAGCCAAAGGGGAATACCGGAAGTGTCGGGCTTGCATCAGCCGCGCTAAAGGGTTGCAGCGCGCCGGTAATGTACCACCACGCCTTGAGCAGATAGCCAACTTCTTCAAACTCAAGCCGCGCATTCAAGACAGCATTTGAGGCCACAGCCGCGAATGCCGCAACGCCGGCCAGCAACACAAAGCCAGCGGGCAGCCAGGGGGCAGTTGTTGTTTGGGGTGCAGCGTTACGGCTCGACGTGCTCATGGTATCCGCAACGCTCTCTTAAAACCGAAAATTCATTGTTAGTTTTTGTTTACGCCACTGACCAGTTAGACTGTGCCGATGAATATAAAAACCATGATTCATCAAGCCGATCTATCTATAAGTTCACATTCTACCTGCTTCCAGGCAATTGCCAAGGAAACCTGCACGTGACTTCGCCAGAACCGAGTGGAATTGGCAAACGTATCACGACATTCGCCGTGTTTGGTACAATGGCTGCCCTATTTGCATTTTACGCAACCTACTGGGCACGGACTCTGGTGCCCATGCTCCCTGAATTAGATGCACTGGCACAAGCCACGCGTGGGGTTATGTCAGCCGGAAGCGCTTTTACGGCGATCTTAGCCGGTTGGCAGACCATTGTGGGCGAAGGGCTGGTGGCAGCGCGCGCGCTATCATTGCTCGCATCGGTTGCGGCCTTGGTTCTGGTATTCAGAACTGGGCTGCGCCTCACGCGTGACAGCGTCACTGCGGCGATCCTCACGCTCAGCTTTGTATTATTTCCGCCAATCGTAGCCACTTTCGCCATGGCCACGCCCCATGCGCTTTTCGTTCTGCTGGCCTTTGGCGCGCTGGAGCTGATCTTGCGTGGGTATGGTCATGCCGCACCTGGCGCGCGACTCTATGGCGGCTTGGCAGGTATTTTAGCTGGCCTGGGGGTCATGCTGGTGCCCTTGGGCGCTGTGCTGATGCCGTTGTGGTTGGTATTTTGCACTGTGCTTAGCAGCGAAAAAGCTCTGCTCAGCAGCGAAAAACAAGCAGTCAGCGTTGCGTTGATCGTCAATCTGCTCTCGACATTTTTAATCTTGATGCTCGGGGTGCCGGTCCCGGCGATTGATGCCACGATAGCCATGGCCGGGCGCGACTCAGTATTTCAGGTGCTGATTTTACCCACCGCCATGGTGCCGGTAGCGATATTGCTCAGCGCGCTGGCGGCCTTTTCGTCCAGGGTCCGCCAGTCAATTGGCATCGGGCGCATCATTGCTGTTCTGAGCGCTCCGTTGGTGATTGCGGCAGTTCTGCTTTCAGCAGTGGCTTTCGGAACGATGATGCCTGGCCAGCTTGTGACGGCGGTTGGGTATGCCTTTCCGTTCATTATTTTTACGCTGTGGCCATTGATCGTTTGGGTGCGCAAGGTCATGCCCCAGGTAAAGTCTTTGCTGGCGTGGCTGACGTTTCCGGTCGTTATGTACAGCTGCTTTTGGGTGGTTCTCGGCCCTGTAAGGTCCGAGAAATTCCCCTATAGCCACCGCCAAGTTGCGCAACCGCCGAGCACCCTTCAGCGTTTCTAGAGCGTCGTAAGGAAAAGTGGGTACCGGTTTTCCGCAAAACGACGCGACCAAACAATAACATAGAGCAAGCAGCCTGATTCCAACTTAACGCTGCTTGCTCTAGAGAACGCCACAGGCAAACCGGCTAAGCGTTTGATATTATTGGTAAAAATTAAAAAATAGCCTGGCCGTTGCTGGGCGATTTACGCCTCGGTTGAGCGCAGGAGCCAAGAATCTCTACTAACTACATGATTTATAATCATTTTATTAATCTCAACACGACATTCTCAAGAGGCTTAACCTCAAGTCGGAAATCTTGAAACCCTAGACTCTTCAGATCGCGATGGTCATAATGCCCACACCAACGGCGTCACGGCCCGTTGTTTCCTGTTTCATGTTGCGTTCTGGGTTTCGTATCCAGCGGCAAGACCGCTTGATTCGTTCGGCTGTCACCAGTTTTGACTCATGCCCATGAAGCTCAAGCAACTTCAATTTTTGAAAACCTTAAGCGCGCATTGCGCGCTCATTGTGCTGGTCTTGTGCGGCGCGCTTGCCGGTGGTCACACCACGCCAGCGGTTGCATCAGTCGAAGATATTATGCGGGCCACCGAAGGTGGCGACAAAGTTCGGGTCATCATCAAGCTGCGTCAGGCGCGCGATACATTGCGCCGTGAAAACCGCGCTTCAACCTTTGAACAAAACCGCGCCGTCGCTGATGCGATGAACAACGTAGAACCTGCGTTGCGCGAGATGGGAATCGGCATCGACACGCGCTTTGCCACGCTGCCTTTTGCGGGCGTGACAGTTGATCGCGCGCATATGGTTAAGCTGCTGGAGCGCACTGAAATTGAAAGCGTTTTTCTCAACGTCGTAGAGCACAAGGCGCAAGTTGTCCCGGTCGAACGTGAGCGTGTTTCACTAGCATCCTCGGTTCCTTCTATTGATGTGGCTGATGCATGGGCTAAAGGTTTTGATGGAACCAATGCCGTGGTTGCCGTAATCGACGGCGGGTTTCGCACCAGCCATCCGATGCTTGCAGGTAAAGTCGTGGCTGAGGCGTGTTTCTCTGACGATGCTCCAACCTTCGATACTTACACGCAGTGCCCATCTGGCAAAACGCCGGAAATTGCTGCCGGTGCTGCATCAAAGTGTCCGACGGGCTCGACGCGCTGTGATCACGGTACGCACGTCGCCTCCATTGCGGTCGGAAACGATGGAACAAATTTTGGCGTCGCACGTGGTGCTAAGCTGTTGCCAATTGATGTCTTCTCAGAAGTTCGGTCTGCAACCGACTGTAGCCCCGATCCTGCCCCTTGCGAGTTGACGGACTCCCTGACAGTTTTGAAGGCTCTCGATTACGTCAACCAAGTTTCTGCACAGTTTAACATTGTCGCTGTGAACCTCAGTCTTGGGGGCAGCTCCAAAGAAGGCTTTTGCGATACCGATCCGCGTAGCGAAGTGATTAGCATGTTGCGCGCTAAAGGTGTTGCCACCACCGCAGCGACGGGGAACGAAAGCCAAACCGGCAAAATTAATGCCCCGTCGTGCGTTGCCACTGCGGTTGCTGTCAGTGCCTCGAACGATGGCATTGCCGTTGCCAGCTTCGCCAACGTGTCGACTGCAACTGATCTCATGGCCCCAGGTGTTAGTGTCCGCGCAGCCGATGGACGCAGTGATGGGTTTAGAACTTTATCGGGGACGTCAATGGCCGCCCCTCACGCTGCAGGTGCTTTTGCTATTATTCGCGCAGCGTTGCCAACCAAAAGCGTTGATGAAATTGAGCAGGCCCTTAAGTCAACCGGCCTGAAAACCACGCGCACCGATAGCAATATCGTGATTCCGAAAATTCAGGTGAACAAGGCGATCTTACGCCTGCAGGGCCGCGATAAACGCATCTTCAACAACGTGCTCAGTTCCAACCGCGCCGCCACGCAAGGCCAGGCCTTTTTGCGATTCCAAAATGATTCGACGCAAGCTGGTAATGTGACCGTGTCTTTGCGCGATGCTGACTCTGGCCAAGTTGTCGGCACATGGACCAGTCCGAATATTCCATCGCGGGCGTCGGTACAGTACGACATCGCAAATCTGGAAGCCGATGCGCGTCTTCCAACACTGAGTGCATTTACCCCAAGCCCTGCGCGGGCCTTTTATAATCTAGAAGTCGAAAGCACTGTTCCTGGTTACATGCAGCATATTGTCTGGGCTAAGGGTGCGGGGGTGTTGACCAATCTCACGGCTTGTGCAGATGGGCTATCTGATGATGGGCGCACGTTACTCAACGTCCACAGTAACATTGTTGATGGCTATCCGTCGCGCATACGCCTTGCCAACACCGGCACGGCCACTGAAGCGGCTATTTTAAATTTCTACAATGCGACGAATGGGCGTGTGCTAGGTGCTTACACCACTGCAGCAATTCCACCCAATGGCTCATTGGAAGTCTCAGTTGCAAGCATCGAAGCGGCACTGCCGAGGCTCCAGGACCCTGCGGTGACCGGTATGCCCGCGACATATCAATACAACGTGCGCCTTGATGGTTTGACAGGTTATATGCAGCACGTTGTCGAAAGTACGCGCACTGGGGTGCTGCTGGATATGTCGCCTAAGTGTGACCTTGGTGTGCGTTAGGCTTATATCTAAATAATCCCGCCGCGTTTTTTGAAACGGCGTCGAGGTGCCTGCAGCACCATGACCACCGGCCATTTGATCAGTTCGTAAATACCAAAACCAATCATCGCGCCCAACAGCGCGAATAATACGGCCCAGCCTTTGACGGGCAACGCTGGCATAAAGCCTTCCCAGGTCGTGCTGCGAATGCCTGGGTCGGCTGAGCGCCAGAGCGCAAACGGATAAAATAGTGGCGTAGTTTTGGCCAAGGCGTCGTGGGTAGCTTGTGCTTTGGCTCTATTTTGGTTGGCTTCGGTGGCCAGTTCTTGGCGCACGGTGTCGGCCATGGTTTGAAAGCGCAAACCGGCTTGCACATCAGCCAGCCGGGCCTCAGCGCGGCTTAAATCGGTGGCGGTGCGGGCCATGTACTGGGTCGCGAAAGGCGTTATCTGGGATGCGGCAAGTCCAAAGACGGCAATCCACGCAGCCGCGAGAAAGCGCTCAAACTTTTCGATAAACCAGGTCAAGTCTCAATCCTATAGCCGCCCCTGGCCGCAGTCTCTTCGCTGCAGCCACATTTTGCAACGTCTGATCGGCTCGACTATAAGCCTCGCCATATCATGCGCACCAGCCTGTTCGATTTTGAATTGCCACTCGACCGTATTGCCGCGCGACCCGCGCAGCCGCGTGATCGTGCGCGCCTGCTGCAAAGCGTGGATGGGGGTTGGGTCGACAGCACCGTGATGGATATCCCATCGTTGCTGAGGCCCGGCGACGTGATGGTCTTTAACGACACCAAAGTGATTCCTGCACGTTTACTGGGGCGCCGGGGCGTTGTGGCGGTTGAGCTTCTTCTCCACCGTCACATCACGGCCAACACCTGGAATGTCTTTGCCAAACCCGGCAAACGCTTAAAGCCCGGCCACATTATTGAGTTTGATGCAGCACTATCAGCCGAGGTTCTTTCGAAAAGCGAAACAGGTTTGGTTCGCGTCAAATTTAATCTGGGCGGACCTGAGTTGATGCACGCTTTGCACAAGGTCGGCCACGTGCCGTTACCGCCTTATATCCAGCGTGCCGATGACGCCCAAGACCGCGCTGACTATCAAACAGTCTATGCCGCCAAAGACGGGTCGGTGGCGGCACCCACCGCTGGTTTACATTTTACGCAAGCTCTGTTGGCGGCAATTGATGCTGTCGGTGTTCAGCGTCTTCAGGTCACGCTTCACGTGGGCGCTGGAACATTTCTGCCCGTGAAAGTAGATGACACTGATCAACACGTGATGCACGCCGAGTGGGGCGAGGTGTCGCCAGCAACAGCACACGCCATTATGCAAGCCAAGCAAAGTGGCGGCCGGGTCGTTGCGGTCGGCACAACATCGCTGCGCCTTTTGGAATCGGCGGCCAGTGCGCCGGGCCAACTCGCACCTTTTTCGGGCGAGACAACAATTTTCATCACGCCAGGATATCAATTCAAAGCCGTCGATGTCTTGATGACAAATTTTCATCTTCCAAAGTCGACATTGTTTATGCTGGTTTGTGCTTTTGCTGGGTTCGAGCGCATGACTTTGGCTTACGCCCATGCCATCAAGACGGGGTATCGCTTCTATTCTTATGGCGATGCGTCGTGGTTGGAGCGGGCAAACGAAACATGAGTGCGGTGCGCTTTGAGTTAATGGCAACCGAAAGTGCAGCGCGGCGCGGGCGCCTTCACACCGCCCATGGCCTGGTGGACACGCCAGCGTTTATGCCGGTGGGCACAGCCGCAACCGTGAAGGGCATGTTCACCGACACAGTAGCGGCCACGGGCGCGCAGATGATTCTTGCCAATACCTATCACCTCATGTTGCGCCCTGGGGCTGAGCGTATCGCCAAGTTTGGCGGCGTGCGTCAATTCATGGGCTGGACCGGCCCGATTTTGACGGACTCTGGGGGCTATCAGGTCATGTCGCTGGCAAAGTTGCGTAAGATTGACGGTGGCGGTGTGACGTTTCAGTCGCACATTGATGGCTCAAAACATTTTCTGTCGCCCGAACGCTCCATCGAAATTCAGCATTTATTAGATGCCACCGTCACGATGGCTTTTGATGAGTGCACACCATATCCGGCCACCAAAGATGAGGTTGCTGAAAGTATGCAGCTCTCGATGCGCTGGGCTGAGCGCAGCAAGGCTGCATATAAAGTACGCGACGGGTATGGCCTGTTTGGCATCGTACAGGGCGGCATTCATTCTGATCTGCGTGCGGAATCTGCCGCGAAACTGCAAGCCATTGGCTTTGATGGATACGCCATCGGCGGTTTGGCGGTGGGCGAGGGGCAGGAGTTGATGTTCTCCACCCTCGATGTCACTACGCCGCATCTTCCCACAGCTTCAGCGCGCTATTTGATGGGCGTTGGTAAGCCCATGGATATTGTCGGCGCAGTGTTGCGCGGGGTGGATATGTTTGACTGTGTGCTGCCGACGCGCTCGGGGCGCACCGCTCAGGCGTTTACCAGTCGCGGCCCACTTAATATGCGCAATGCCAAGCATGCCGATGATCCACAGCCGTTGGATGAGGCTGTTAATTGCCCGGCCAGCCGCAATTATAGCCGCGCTTATTTGCATCATTTGATTCGCAGCGACGAAATCCTAGGGTTGATGCTGCTGAGTTGGCATAATGTGGCCTACTATCAACACCTCATGACGCAAGTACGAGATGCCATTGCCGCCGGAACCCTACAACGCTTTGTCCAAGACTTCACCGCAGCGCAAGCCGGTGGCGAACCAGACGATACAACCGCCGGATAAAGAAGCCATCCGGCGCAAGGCTTTTGATCTGGGTTTTGATGTGGTGCGTTTTACGGCAGCCACAACATCACAGCAAACCCAAGATCGTCTCTATGATTTTATCGGCAGCGGCCTTCACGGCGACATGGGGTGGATGAACGAAACTGCCGCGCGGCGTGCAAATCCAAAAGTGCTGTGGCCCGATGCCAAGTCAGCCGTGGTGGTGGGCCTTAACTACGGTCCTGAAAGCGATCCGCGCGTGCAGCTCGGGCATACCGAGTCTGGCATTGTTAGCGTTTACGCGCGCAACAAAGATTATCACGATGTG
>JANLSL010000086.1:0-3662 GCA_031362385.1 Alphaproteobacteria bacterium
GCCAGCGAATTTCGGCTGGATATCGCAGGCCCTTATGGAAGCGGCCTTGATCGCGCAGATCAAAACTCAGCCGCGGCAGCAGCGCAATTTTTGGCCCGCGTGAATAATCGCAGCCCTGATGTTCACATAAGTTTGACAAAAAACGTGCCAATCGCGTCGGGCATCGGTGGCGGATCAAGCGATGCGGCAGCAACGTTACTGGCCTGCCAGCAGGCGTGGCGCATTCCCGCACTACCAACGATGGGCGATATCGCAGCCGCACTTGGCGCAGATGTGCCGGCGTGCCTGCGCCGCAAACCAACATGGATGAGCGGTATCGGTGACGTGGTGGAAGATGTTGCCGCACTGCCCGCATGCGATGTTGTATTGGTTAACCCTGGCATTGCTTTGCCCACAGCATCGGTTTTCAAAGCACTTCAGCCGCCGTATTCACAACCGCTCAATACCAAGCCACTTCACGGCTGGTCAGGGTTGCCGGAGCTGGCAGCATTCCTGCGCAGCACCCGCAATGATCTCGAGGCCCCTGCCCTCATACAAGTTCCCCTTATTCAGGTGGTGTTGACACAGCTTGGGGCTCAGCCAGGCTGCCAGATTGCACGAATGTCTGGATCGGGGGCGAGTTGTTTTGGGCTGTTCGAGAATGCTGCCGCTGCACAGCGCGCAGCACAAACCCTGGCCGAAAAGCAACCCCAATGGTGGGTTAAGGCAGGGCGCCTCAACGATCTGGCCAACGACCATGTGACCTAAATAGGGAAAATCTCTTGTCTGTGAATTGCACTACCCCGCAACACCACTATTGTAGCGCCATGACCATGGCCCATTTTATTGCTCAAGCCCTCAAGCTCGGCGCGATCATCACCGCGCTCGCAGCACCCCTGCCTGCAAACGCACAACCCGAGCCACCGCCTGGCCCCAAGGTCGTGACCGAACACTCACGCGCCACACTGATGCTATCGGCATATCGCGTCGGGCCCGGTGATAAAATATGGGCCGCGCTGAAGTTAGAACTCGACCCCGGCTGGCACACCTATTGGCGCAACCCAGGAGATTCCGGGCTGCCCGGGTCAATCACCTGGACACTGCCCGAAGGTATCAGCGCAGGCGAGATCGAGTGGCCCACGCCAAACCGCATTCCCTATGGACCATTGGTCAATTTTGGATACGACGATCTGGTGATCTTGCCCGTTCCCATAACGATTGGTGCCGGGCTTAAAGACAAACAAATGCTCAGCTTCGATGCCGCTGCCACTTGGCTGGTCTGCGCAGAGATTTGCATTCCCAACGATGGCACTTTTCGCGTTTCCGTGGCACTTAATTCCAGCGAGCTACCCCTAGCCTCAATAGACGCATCAGAGATTGAAGCAGCAGTAGCCCAAGCACCGCGTCCAGCGCCCTGGCCAACCACGATTCAACGCGATGGGCAAAAAGTTATGGTGATGGCGGGGCCTGGCCTCAGCATCAGTGCCGCCACAAAAGTTTCTTTCTTTCCATATGATGGTGGGCTGATTGATAACGCAGGCACACAAAGTGTTGAAGCCACCAACGGTACGATCAAAATATCGACCGCGGCCGCGCCAGCCCCCCTTGATATGCCCCCCCAGACAGGCGGCCTGATCGTCACCACCGAGAACGGCGCGCCAACAGCTTACTCTTTTGTTGGGGCGCTGAGCGCAGCACCGCTTGTATCAGGCGCGTCACCTATTGGAGTTGGTCAATCAGCCGACATTGGGTTGTGGCTGGCGATTATTTTGGCTTTCGGCGGCGGCATCATTTTGAACCTGATGCCGTGCGTATTGCCGGTCTTGGCAATGAAAGCGTTCGCCTTTGCCGCCCATACTGGCGACAACGCAAGCGCACGCAAACGCGATGGCCTGGCTTATACCTTAGGCGTGATGGCAACCTTTGGTGCTCTGGCGGGCGTATTGATTGCTCTGCGCAGTGCGGGCAGTGAAATCGGCTGGGGCTTTCAGCTGCAATCGCCTGCGTTTGTCGCGGTTATTGCTTATGTGCTGTTGGCCCTGGGCTTAAATTTATCTGGTGTGTTTAGCATCGGCGGCGACATCATGGGGGCAGGCGAAAGCCTTACCCAGCGCGGTGGGGCTGCTGGCGCGTTCTTTACTGGCGCACTGGCGGTGATTGTGGCGACACCATGCACGGCGCCATTCATGGGTGCTGCTGTGGGCTACGCCATGACACAGACACCGCTGGTGACGCTGATCGTTTTCCAAAGCTTGGCCCTCGGTTTGGCTGCCCCCTTTTTGCTGCTGAGTTTTAGTCCGCAAGCGGCGCGCATTCTCCCGCGCCCTGGGGCATGGATGTCACGCCTGAAAGAACTGTTGGCATTTCCAATGTATGCTTCGGCGGCATGGATGGTGTGGGTGCTGTCACAGCAAGTGGGTGCTGATATTTTCGCAGCCGGTTTGGCGGGCGTCATTCTGGTTGCCCTAACGGCATGGTTGGCCGGGCACGCACAAAGTGCCGGAAAATTTGGCGCCAGTGCCGTTTTTTGTGGGCTTGCCGCGGTGGCCGCACTTGGCGTTATCACAACCATCGCGCAAGCGCCCGCTGCCAGCGCGCAAACCAGTGCAGCGACCGAGGCTTATTCGCCGCAACGTGTGCAGCAGTTGCGCGCAGAAGGCCGCCCCGTGTTTGTGAATTTCACCGCCGCCTGGTGCATTACATGTTTGATGAACGAGCGGGTGGCGCTGGGTACGCCAGAGGTCAAACAAGCTTTCGCAGACCAGAAAATTGCCTACCTCAAGGCGGATTGGACCAACCGTGATGCGGCGATTGCCAAATCGCTGGCTGAATTTGGCCGCTCAGGGGTGCCGCTTTATGTTTTTTATGGAACCGGCAGTGCCAGCCCCCAGGTTTTACCTCAATTGCTCACGCCTAGCGTGGTTCTCGAGGCCCTGAAAAGCCCCTGAGTTATATCTATCAAAGGGTTGCGGGGGCCGGTGCGTCTGGGTATGGTGCGCCCCCTTAGCTAAAAAAGGTCGCCGCTCAAGGTGGCCTATGCATGGTGGGGCGTCGCCAAGCGGTAAGGCACCGGTTTTTGGTACCGGCATCCCCAGGTTCGAATCCTGGCGCCCCAGCCAACCACCCAAGCTCGAATAATCTCTCTCCTGAGCTTCTCCGGATTGTCCCGACATTTCAGAGGGTTGCGACCCATGTCGGGCCTGTCCCTTCCGTTTAACCCGTCCGGGCATATTCGTGATGAAGCCCACCAAGATGCTGGCGTGAATTGACTGCTCCGCGGCTCTGGATTGGACGGTGGACGGGTGAATCCTTGGCCAGAGACAGGTGGGTGCGCACCCGATTGTAATATTGAGCATAGCTTTTCAGCACCCGTCGAAGATGAAATTCGCCGAATATGATTGTGTGGTCGGTACATTCGCGCCGTATCGAGCCGATGATACGCTCGACATAACCGTTCTGCCATGGTGAGCGTGGCGCGGTTGGGTGGTCTCGGATGCCAAGGCTGTTCAATCGCCGCCTGAAGGGCCTTCATCAGCCCTAGCGAAAGCGAATTCCTCGCTTCCGGACGGTTGAGGGTGAGAACCGCAATGCGGGGTTCTGGGCGGGTGACGAGCACCAGCGCACCCGATTCCACCGCCCGGCTCGTACCTGCCTCCAAACTGCTCATCACAACCGCGTTGCGT
>JANLSL010000133.1:0-2700 GCA_031362385.1 Alphaproteobacteria bacterium
CTTCCCGACGATGTGACGTTTGATAAGCCGGGCAATCCGCTTGATCGTCACCCCACGTGGAAACATGTGACCTGCCCCACGTGCAACACGCCAGCGCTGCGCGAGACTGATACCTTCGATACGTTCATTGAATCGTCTTGGTACTTCGCGCGGTTTTGCACGCCCACGTCAACAGATAAACCTTTCGATAAGGCCGAAGCCATGAGTTGGCTGCCGGTGGATCAATATATCGGCGGTGTCGAGCACGCGGTTTTGCACTTGCTGTATTCACGCTTTTTTACACGCGCGATGCAGGTGTGTGGTTATTTAGATGTGAAGGAACCCTTCGCAGGGCTGTTCACCCAAGGCATGGTCTGCCACGAAACCTACCGCGACCCCTCAGGCAGCTGGGTTGAGCCCGGTGATGTCCGCAAAGAGGGCGACAAAGCTGTGCGCGTTTCTAACGGTGCCGCCGTTGCGGTGGGCCGATCGGAAAAAATGTCTAAGTCCAAAAAGAACACGGTAGATCCGCAAGCGATTATCGACACTTACGGCGCTGATGCGGCACGGCTGTTCATGCTGTCGGACTCACCACCCGAGCGTGACCTTGAGTGGACCGATGCGGGCATTGAAGGTGCGTGGCGTTACATCAATCGGCTGTGGCGCTTAGCCACAACCGCGCGTGATATCCCGTCCAGCACTTTGCCGGCGTATGAAGCGTTGTCAGCCAATGCGCAGACGGCCTTGCGGGCCTGTCATAAAACAATTCATTCCGTCACTGAGGATTTAGAGCGCTTCCGTTACAACTCAGCCGTGGCACGCATTCGCGAACTTTCTAATGCGTTGGAAGAAATTGACCACACCCAAAACGGCGGCCCTGCGGTGTTTAGGTTTGGTGTTGAGGTGATCGCGCGCTTGGTCAACCCACTGGTCCCCCATATCGCCGAAGAGGTCTGGGCTACGTTGGGGCATACGACCATTTTGGTTGAAACCGCCTGGCCGATTGCCGAAGCTGCTTTGCTCGAAGACGACACCATGACGGTGGGCGTACAAGTGAATGGCAAGCTGCGCGGCACCATTACGGTTAAAAAAACCGACGATCAAAAAACCTACGAGACTTTGGCGTTATCAATACCGGCCGTGCAAAAGCACTTGGATGGTAAACCGCCGCGTAAAGTGATCGTCGTGCGCGAGAAAATCGTCAATATCGTCGCGGCTTAAGTTAAGCGCTCAAACACTTCGATCAAAAACCCACTGGGCAGGCGCAGCAGCAGCGCTTTTCGTTTGCCAAGATCAGCTGCGGTGATGTCGGCGTACGCGGCGACAATTGCGCTCCCTTTTGATGTGGCTCTGGCGCGCACACTGCCAAGATCGGAGGTTTGGAAGCTCCACATCGCCATTCCGCGATGTGGCATGGTGGGGGCTGCGCCCGTTCCGGCAACAACATCTTTCGCGTCGTACTTTACCAGCGCCACATGGCCGTTGGCCGCACCCTTGGCGTATACCGTCACAAAGCGGAAAGGTACCTCGTACATGCGCCATATGCGGTCAACACGAACTTCAAAATCGAGCACGTCAGTGAAAAATTTAACCGTGCCATCAATGTCATCGACCACTTGCGTGGCGTAAGCCGGGCCGCCGCGGCCGGTTTTGACATCGAGATCGCCGACCTGGGCCATGCCATCGCGCCGTGAAATGGCGATGTTGCGCAAAAACTCTGGGCCATCAAATGTGGCTTCAAGCACATCATAGGGTGTGCCGTCGGTGCGCTTGAGGGCGAACCGCTCAATCTCCGGCGTTGAGCGCTGATAGCCCATACCTGACAACGTTTTATCCCAGGCTGGAACATCAGTTGTTGGAAAGCCCATGCCGTAGGGGCCCAATTCTTGCCGGTTCCAGCTTTTGCGAATCGCTGGTGTGGGCGTGTCGGTGACAATAAGGCGAATTTGACCAGCCATCGGGACAGTTGGTCTACGCAATAGATACATGTTCCAAGTGATAGGTTTTGGAATCTGCCACGCAGCACCGAGGGTCGCGCGCTCAGCTACGGCCAGGGTTAAGGGGCCAGTAAGCTCCATGCCCATGCCATCGCAGTACATCTTTTTCAGTGCCTGCAGATCTGGCGTGACGATGGTGATGGTATGAAGCGGGCCCACCGCGCCCTTTTCGCCTGGCGTCTTGGGCATGATGTGGTCAACGGCGGTTTGCGCACACGCTGGGCCCGTGGCTAAACCAGTGGCCGAACCAGTGGCAAAAAGCGCGCTGGCGTAAAGTACATCTCTGCGTTTCATCTGAATTCCCCGCACTTTCGACCACCAAGATTAGATCGCGGCAACTTGACTTGCCAATGAGATATGCGATGCAGGCGTTATGAATGTGGTGCTTAAAAACTCCAAAATGCGTCGCCGCCGTTTATTAACCGGCGCGGTGGCAAGTGGATGTGGATTGGCGCTGACCGGGTGTGGCTTTCGCCCGCTTTATGGCAGCTCAGGGGTGGCCGCCAGCCCGGAAGTGCTCACCGCTTTGGCACAAACCCGCATTCGCGCCATTGCTGATCGCAGTGGCCAGCGCTTGCGCCAAATTCTCAACGACAAGCTTTATAGCAATGGCCCGGCCGAGGGCAGCCGTTACGACTTAGACGTTGCGCTCAGCAAACAAATTGTCGAGGTGGGCGTGCGCCCTGACTCAACCACCTCACGCGCCAATCTAAATATAACTGCG
>JANLSL010000143.1:0-10895 GCA_031362385.1 Alphaproteobacteria bacterium
ACTTGAACCAGTTCATCGATCAAGGCATCGATACGTTGAGTTGCAGGCGTCTGTGCGCCCAGACCTTCCTTGTTATTTTGGATCAGTTCGAGCAACTCTGCGCGAAGCTCTTCACGTTGAGCCATGTTGAAAGTCCTTGAAAAACACTAAAATACGCGGCTAAATTTTGAGATAGTCTTCTATTGCATCAACGACGTCAGGGTAGAATTCTTTATTGTTACGATTCAGGTCTATGGGGAGTTCATTGTAGTTCACAATCACGCGTCCTGCTCCGCGTGACATGCTCACGCCATTCACTTCTGACATTTCCATCCAGGGACGCCAGCTAATGACATTCACCTTATCAACTGTTGCAGGAACGTGCACGCGAGAGGGATCTGCAAGCATCTCTAATGGTGCTCTAAATGCGAATACCTCGTGGAATTTTAGTGGCGCTCCTCCTTTGGTCATTGGTGGCACATATGAGTCGATGCGCTCATTGAAAGCGATGTCTCCTCCTGCGATTGCAAGAGGTTCTAGCCAATGTTTATTTTTGATGCCTTCCATCGCATACGGTTCATTGATGACGCCCAGGGAGAGGGGAATATTTATTCGTGTCGGCCCGAGCACTTGCGCTGGCACAGTTACGGTGCGGCCCGTGTAAGGGTTGTTCCATTTCTCTAAAACTTTTCCTGTTTTGAGATCTGTAAAATAGACAAGTTCTAAATATACGGCATCGAAACTCCCGTCCTCTCTCCGCTGGTGGCGGGTAAATATCTGTTGCGAGACCCCAAGCAATTGAGTCGTTTCTTGGTCAACGATTCCCGACAAAACACCTTTGATCCAGCGGATAGCAACGCCACCATCAGTTCGACCCATGATACGGATCATTGTGTGCAAGCGTTCAGAGGGGTCATCCCAATTGAGAGACGCGGCAGCACGAGCCTGGGCTGAGCTTGCGATGAGCTGCGCTAAACCAGAGGATGCGGCAATACTGAATCCTCGTCGCGAAATATTGGCCACTTCTATCCTCCGATTTAGTATTTCACCGGCCTCAGCGTCGGCCATCTTGGTGAGTTTAGCATACTTCACGGACGACTAGCTATCTTAAGAGATATCAACTCATTGATTACAAATAGAATTTGACCGTAAACATCGGCTGTGGGTGTAAACGAATAAAGTCCCGCTACCGCTTTTTTCAGGGTCCATTCTGGTCACATCGTTCTTTTGCGAATCAGCAAAAGCGCAGGCGGGCAAGTCATTCGCTAGTTGTCGTCGCCACGAGATTCTTATTGCGCCATCCCATCAGAGCCACTCAATTGGTGTAAGAATAAGAAGGGGGTACCGGCCATGACTAACGCCATGACTAAAAACTGGATTTTCAGTGCGCTCACCACAATCGTAGGTGCTGTGTTTTTGGCGCTGCCAGTGCAGGCTGATCACTTGGCTGGGTTTGGTGACCTGTCGGGCAAGATCACCAACATGAAGCCAGGGCTGTTGACGACGGTCCACGCCGTTAACACCGCAAAAAATATCAGGTTCATGGTTTATGCGATCAACGGTGAATACAACGCGGTCAACCTGTACCCCGGCGAATATGAAGTCACAGTGAAGCCAGCGCTGGATCAAGTTTTCACAGATGGCTTTGTCCAAGAAACTAAAAAAATCACGATCAAAGCCGATCAGCAGGCGGTGGTGAACTTCGCCCTCAAAAATCAGAAGTATGCGCCGACCTATGTGGGCGGTATGGCCTACACCGGCGGCTGGGCCGATGAAGTTGACGGTGATCCTGATCAACCAGTTTCGCCCAATGCCGTGGTCGAACCCTATGCCAAAATATTTCCGCCCGGCCGTGGTCGTGATGTGCTGGAGAATGTGTGCATGGGGTGCCACACGCCCAACATGTTCTCGTACAACTATGACCGCCGTTACTCATCAGGCCGCCCCCAACACGACAAAGATGGTTGGGCGATTACGGTTGATCGCATGGCTGATGGCAACGCGTTCGGCGTTGCAGATAAAGCATCGTACTTTGATAAAAAGCTGCTGCCTGACAGTGACCGAGACATCTTGGTCGATTATCTGGCCACCAACTTCGGTATTGAGTCAAAGCCGCGCGTTGTTCAATTGGAGAGCGAGCCAGAACTTGACGAAGCTGCGTTAGCCAAAGCGCAATTCGTTGAGTATCGCTTCCCCAATAACCCGCAGCTGCCCAAGCGGGGCACACATACCCCTGGGTTTGATCAAGCGGGTAACGTCTACATTTTTGATCGGCCTGGGGCGATTGTGAAGTTGGACCCCCGCACCGGTGAGCACCAGGATTTTTATGGCGTGGGTGCGGGTGAATCGTTGGTGGTCGATCTGGACGGTACCGTTTGGTACGGCGGGGTGCGCCACTTTGATCCGAGCCAAAAGAAATTCGATCAATATTTTCTCCAGGGCAAAAAGGGCGGGGTGCCGTTACCCGTCAGCACGCAAATATTCGATTCCAACGGTGACTTGTGGATGTCGCTGTTGAGCAGTGGCGGAATGGCGAAGTGGGAGCGCAAAACCGATCAAGTGACGTGGTGGGATGTGCCGCTGCTGCGCACACGCCCGTATGGGTTGACACTTGATCACAACGACAAGGTTTGGTTCGCGGAATATCACGCCAGCTCGCTCGCCCGTTTCGACCCCCTCACGGGCGAGTTCAAGCGCTTTGCGATCACCGACGAGCAGCCGACCAACATGCGCCGTCTTTCCGCAGATTCAAACAACATGATGTGGACCGCAACCTGGGGCAGTCGTGGCTATCAGAACGGCGCGGTGTACCGCTTGAACCCCCAAACCGGCGCAGTGAAGCGTTGGACACTGGGTATTTCATACGCCAACCCCTATGACGTCGCCCCTGATAGTAATGACAATATGTGGATCGCGACCGATAACTACATTGTGTTTTTTGATGTCAAAACCGAGAAGTTTGTGCGCTACCCGCAAACATCGCGCACCGATACGCCGCGCCTTGCGGTGACCGAGCAAAACGCCGTGTGGTTCGGCATGCGCAATGCCGGGCACGCAGACGGCTATGGCGGAACGCTCGTGGCCCTTTATGCTGATAAGAGTAAAATCACGACGTATGCCGCCCGGTATTCTGACAAAAGTGTGCATAGCCATATTCGCCGCTACACAGGGCCCATGACCAAAGTGACGGGGGCCACCAAACTATCACCGGGCGAGGCGCAAAATCCGGGGGCCTATGCCGCGGCGATTGCGGGGGCAAAGGCTGCCGACCCTGGTGCAGCACCCGGTGGTCGGACATTGAAAAGTGGGGCTACGGTTGAATAGGCTGCGTATTTTTGTGTTCATAGTTGAATGAATTTATCCGCCGATCTTCTTATTCATGCGCTGGGTCCGAAAGGGGACGGCATTCACAACACTGAGGCGGGGCCAGTTTATATTGATCGGGCACTGCCGGGCGATGTTGTGCAAGCCAGCGTTCAGCGGGGAGCAGGCGGCGTCTTGCGCGGTGAGTTGAACACTGTGGTCATCGCAGCCCCCCAGCGTATAGCAGCGCCATGCCCGAATTATGATCTGTGCGGTGGGTGTACCCTGCAGCACGCCAGCGATGAGTTCTACAAAACCTGGAAGCTCGACATCGTTCGCGCCGCTCTGCACAAAGCAGGCGTCAAGCCCAGCATTTGGCATGAGCCGGTGTTCGTGGCCCCCGGCACGCGCCGGCGCGTTACGTTTGCGGCCATCAAGAAAAAGAATGCCGTGACGCTGGGGTATTTTCGCCGTCGGACCCATGATGTGACGGATATCGCCACGTGCCTGGTCGCTGATCCAGCAATTATGGCCTTGCGCGCGCGGCTCGCCACTGCGCTCAGCCCCATCTTGCAAGAGGGCAAAGCGGCTGATGTTTTTATTCAAACGCTGAACGGTCAATTCGATCTGGTGATCACCGGCCCCATCGGCAAAAAAGCCAAGCCCGATTTGCAAGTTTATGAAGCTGTTGCTGAGCTGGGCCACACCTTAAATGTCAGCCGCATTTCCTGGCGTGGGCGCGAACGCGATGCGCCAGAGGTGTTGATCGAAATCAACCCGCTGCGGGCGGTGTTTGGAGGGCTCACGGTTGCTTTGCCACCGCTGGCATTTTTGCAACCCACCGCCGCGGGTGAGGGGGCACTTGTCAGTGCTGTGATGGAAGCGCTGCCCAAAACCGGCATGTTCGCCGATTTATTTGCAGGCTGCGGGACGTTCAGTGGAGCAATGATGACGCGCGGGCCAGTTGATGCCTTTGAAAGCAACGCAGCGGCCATCCATGCCCTCAATAAATCCAAAGGCGCTCAACCCCTCAAAGCACTCCAGCGCGACTTATTTCGTAATCCTGTGCTGGCCGATGAAATCAAACGCTACGATGCTATTGTTTTTGATCCGCCCCGCGCTGGCGCTGAGGAACAGGTCAGGACCTTGGCGCACAGCAAAGTGCGGCTGCTTGTCGCGGTTTCGTGCAACCCGGCCACTTTCGCGCGTGACGCGCGCATCCTGGTTGATGGCGGCTTTAACTTCGACAGCATCAAAGTCGTCGATCAATTCACCTGGTCGCACCACGTCGAATGTGTCGCGGTTTTTTCCAAGCGGCAATAATCAATAATAGTGCATGATCTTTATTTACGCCTTGAGATCACGACTGCAATCAGACCCGCCAAAAATAGCGCCAAGCCGCGGTAAATCCATGGGGTCTGGTCAATCATCGGGCTGGTGCTGGGGTAGGGGAAAATGCCGCTGCCTTGGCCCATCCAAATAAGACCCGAAAGAGTGCACAGAACTCCGACGATCAATAAAATGACTTTAAAAATTTTCATACTCGACTCTCCTGTTAAGCGCCGCTTTCGGTGTAGGCCGAGGGCTCAGCCTAAGTCAGAAAGATGGAATAAAGCTAGCTTCTAGAGCGCCTTAGGGTCATGGATTTGCTCAGGGCCACCCGGAGGGGTATACTTGCAACGGGTTGGAGCACTTGGGCGTTAATCTACCAATACTAGCGGAGAGCCAAAATGCGCCTATCAATTCGGTTGTTAATGTCGGTTGCAGCTCTTTCCTGCTTTGCCAGCGCCAGCCACGCTGTCGATGACATTCCGACTTTCGATCTTGCCCCTTACCTCAGCGGCATTGCGCCTGCTGGTATGGCAGGGCCCACGCCACCGTCAGCTTCTGCAAATGCCGAGCGCGCTGAACGCGCTTCTTCGGCGGGTGAAAAACAGTCAGCTATTAATGGCACGACCTATGCCGTCGTTGCGCCCACTTATAACAGCCCGACGGGAACTTTGTCTTACCTGCGCCTGTTTAATGGTGCCAATGGGCCAAGTAATTTTACGATAACAATTGTTGGCTCTCCAACCGGTAAAACCTATGGCACCGCAAACATTCAAGTTGGGCGCAGTGCGTCGCCTCAATATTCTCTGACGCAAATTCTTCAGAACGCGAATGTTGCAGTTGTGAATGGTGCTGGCGTGTTAACGGGGGGCGATACGTCTTTCTCGTTGTACATCCAAGACCCAGACACATTGTCGGGCTATCAACATGTGACCTACAACGCGGCCAGCGCGTTCTTCGAGAATGTCAGCGTTTGTAACTCGCTGCTGAACCAAACCGTATCATCAAATTCGAGCAGCGCTGTTCTGATGAACGTCCACACCTCAAAAATATCGGATTACCCCAGCCAAATTGAATTGCATAACTTCTGGAATGCTGCCGTGACCTACCGGTTGACAGCAGTTGATTCAACCACGGGTGTCGTCATCAGCGCGATGAATCTTGCGACAGCTCCAAATGCATCGTACGCGATTCCGTTTACGAGTATGCAAACGACTTTGAACTTCCAGCCGAGCGCCTCGCAATTTCACGTCAATTTGATTGTCACTGATCCGTCAGGTGCGCCGCCCTATATTATGCTGGGTCAGTCGATCGTTAATTCGCAGTTGGCGGCAAATATCAGCATGAGCACCGCCTGTGCAGTCAATAATTCATCAGGCTCATATGCCGGTGGACCTGGACTGAACGGCTATTAGAGCAAGCAGCCTATAACCGCGGCCACATCCGCCACAACAATCCGTCACGCTTGATCAGGTGATGATAAAGGGCTGCGGCAATATGGAGTGCCACCAGCGCGTAGACCGCGTATTGCCCGGTGGTGTGTGCGGTTTCTGATAAGTTTGCCAGTGCGCGATCAAGCGGCACCAACAACGGTACATCAAATAGTCCAAAGAAGTTTGTTTCTCGGCCCCGCGCAGCGACTGAGATATAGCCGCTGATCGGCATGGCGATGGTGATGGCATAGAGAAAGAAATGGGTTGCGCTGGCGGCGAAGCGTTGAAGCGGCGTCATGTTTTCGGGCAATGCTGGCGGGCGATGAGCAAAACGCCATGCTAATCGCAACCAGGTCAGCGCAAAGATCACAATGCCAATCGATTTATGAATCGCCAGGACTTGCTTCTTGGTATCGCCCAGGTCGAGCGTTTCAAGATACAGCGCCAGTGCGACGGTGAATATGACGGCCACTGCAATGGTCCAGTGGAACGCTATCGCCACAGGGCTGTATTTTTGCGAGTTTGATGCCATGGATGGTTTTCTTCCTTGCGCTGCGCCTAACGAGCCCACCATGCCATGTTCTGTGGTTCTGAAGAGTCAATAAATTCTATACAGTTAATGGAATAAATCATGGTCAGAAGCCTCTCAAACAAGTGGTAGAATATACTCAGTTTGGCAGCCAAAGTCGGCTTAACATATGACAATTTGCATGATGGCTAAATCTTTCATGAAAGCGGCGGCACTTTTGGCCGCACTTCTATTACTCGTCACGCCAAGTCTAGCGGTTGAGTGGGACAAACAGCCCGGTAAAGATATTGTTTTATTCTACCCCGGTCAGCTGTCGTGGGAGATGCTGCTGACACAATCGCAGCACAGCGGGGCTGATAAGTTTCGCGATGGTAAAAACTGCCGCCAATGCCACGAAGGCGAAGAGGCGGCTTCGGGCAAATTACTGGTAGCTGATAAGTCGAGCGAGAAGGAGCCCATCGCGGGCAAGCCTGGCTCGGTGAAGGCCAATATCAAAACTGCCAACGATGGCGAGAACCTTCTGATCCGCATTGCATTTGACCCAGGTCAACAGCCAGATGCCGGGATGGAGCCGAAGTATCCAACCCAAGTCGCCGTTATGATTGATGATGGCAAAGTGGCTGAGGTTGCGCGCGGCGGATGCTTTGCCATGTGCCACGATAATGCAGCGCGCATGCCAAGTGCTGCGCCGGGTGCTGATACAACCAAGTACCTGGCGCGCTCGCGCGTGAAAATGTCGCGCAACGGTGGTGATGAGATCAAGCCAGCCGATCAGGTGGAAAAACTGCGCGCTGAAGGTGCTGTTGTCGAATACTGGCAGGCACGCTTAGGCGCAGGAGCCGGCCCCGTGGTGGTTGACGGCACGGTGCTGGAAAAGCGCAGCGAGAATGCCAAGCCCACCGTGACGGCGACAGCCACTGAAACCAACGGCGCTTGGGTGGTGGTGTTCAGCCGAAAAATGACGGCCGGGGCACCCTATAAGGATGTGGTTGCTGGCAAGACCTATACCGTCGGCTTTGCCATTCATGCTGGCCATACCGCGCATCGGTTTCATTACGTCTCGCTGGAAAAGACTCTGATGATTAATCAGGGAACAGCAGACTTCCTTGCCGTTCGCAATTAGACGATAGTCATGTATGCGATTTTAAGGGGACACCGTGGCTAGGTTGAATTTGCACTGTGTCGTGCTCACGCTTGGTTTGATGGTGGGCGGTTTGATGGGGAGCGCGGTACATGCCCAGGCGCAAGACTCAAACGCGCCACGCGCCCTGGGCAATGTAACCGAGATTAAATCATGCGTGAACTGCCACGATGACCCAAAGGTCTCTGGCGTGCTCCATACTGCGCACGCCATGAAAGGCGACGTGCGCACCAAGGCGTCGAGCGAAGGCTGTCAATCGTGCCATGGCAACAGCGAAGCCCACATGACCAAGCCGCCAGAAGGGCAGTTGCGCGCCGCGCCAGAAATTGTGTTCACCGGCGCGCGGGTTTCATCATCTGAAGCTCGCACCAAAGTATGTCTTGGCTGCCATGAAGGTGGCGCGCGTATGCATTGGCAAGGCAGCCAACATTCATCGTCAGACATAACGTGTTCGAACTGCCATTCCTCACATAAAACCCAAGACCCTGTGCTGTCGGCCACCAGCCAAGCGCCGGTATGTTTTACTTGCCATGCAGAACAACGCGCAGCAGCGCTGAAGCCATCACATCATCCGGTGGTTGACGGGCAAATGAGCTGCACGGGGTGCCATAATCCGCATGGCTCAACGGGGCCTCATCTTTTAGTCGCATCGACGGTGAACGATACCTGCTTTGGGTGCCACGATGAAAAACGCGGGCCGATGTTGTGGGAGCATCCGCCGGTCCAAGAAGAATGCACCCTGTGCCATACGCCACATGGCTCGGTGCAGGCGAGTTTGTTGAAGCAGCGTCCACCCTACCTGTGCCAGAACTGCCATGACTCGTCATTGCATAATAGTCAGCCCTTAAGCGGTGCGAGCATCCCTGGTGGTGCGGCGCCTTCGCGCATGGCCCTGTTGCGCGGGTGCCTGAACTGCCACAGCCAAATTCATGGCTCGAACCATCCCTCTGGCATTCGGTTTGCGCGGTGATGCCGTGATGGGTATGGCCAGACGCAAACTAAAATGGGTAACGGTCTGCTTGCTTGTGCCCGCATCGGTCGTGGTGGCCCAGGACGATGCATTTGATATTGGCGCACCTAGCCCGCAAAAAAAAGCAGCGCCGTTGTTTGTGAACTCCATCGAAGCGGGCTTTGGCACCCAAAGCCAAGACTCATTCCACTTTGCGCGATATGGCGGTGTGACGGAAAAGGGTGCGTTTCCTTTTATGACCGGCAGCCTCAGTGGTCGCGATCCGTGGTCATCGGACGGCACCTCGTTTTGGAATGCCAATTTTGCTGTGAACGGCCAGCATATGCGATCAGGGTCTGGCCACGTTGGCCAACAAGGCGGGTGGAAAGTTGGCGCGTTTTATAATCAATTCACGCGCAATTATACCCAGACCGCAAAAACGCCCCTTGGCGGGATTGGCACCGGAAATCTTTTTTTGGCCAATGATTGGGTTACGGGAAACTCGTCGTTGCGATTTACGGCCTTGCCGCAAAACCTCAAACCCATTGAACTCAAAACCGCATGGCAAACCATTGGCGGTGATGTGCTGCTGGCACCGCAAGGAACCGGGTACGAGCTTCGCTTCAAGTTTGATCGGCGTCATCGCCAGGGCTTGAAGGCAGATAGTTTAACATTTGGCCACGAAGCCAACTTCCCAGTAGGTGTGTTCTTCCCCCAGCCGGTGGATTACGAATCAAGACATTTCAACGCTGCCTTAAGTTTCGCCAATCCCGTTTGGCAGTGGAGTGCTTCATACGAACTTTCCACTTTTGACAACGCGATAAAATCTGTCACCGTTCCCAACCCCTATTCGCGCTCGGTTGGCCCGTCGTGGCCCGCAGGCGCATTCGCGGGCTACCCGTTTGCCTTTGGGCAATACAGCCTGCCGCCCGATAACACTGCACATCAATTCGCGCTGTCCGGTGGGTATGCTCTTTCGCCCCTCACGCGTATTTCGGGCAAGGCGTCGTACACAATTCAAAAACAAAACGACCCCTTTTTCGCCTATTCCACCAACAGCAATTTGAATTTTCCGGTGCCGCTGCCAAGCACCTCGTTGAATGGCGATATTCGCAAAACATTCCTCACTGCCGCACTGTCGTCGCGCGAATGGAAAAACCTAGAGGTGACGGGTAGCTTTACGCTGGATAAGCGCGCCAACCATACGGCGCGTCAGTTGTTTAGCTATATCCCTAATGATGTTCAGGATCAGGTGCTTTCGCCCCTGACTGCTGTGAGCCGGTATATCCGCTACAATCTTCCGCATAGCTATAATTTTAAACGGGCGAAGGCTGAAGCTGCTTACCGCTTCACGCCACGCACCCGGCTCAGCCTGACCTATGATGGTGATTTTAAATCACGTACCTATCAGCAGGTCGCCCAGTCGAACGATCATGCGTTGAAGCTAAAATTACTCTCAGGCTTTGACCAGGGCTCAGCGTGGGTTTCATATACGTTGTCCCACCGCACCGGATCAGATTATGTTGATGATGTATCGTGGAACGCCAGCCACACCCAAGTTTACCTCAACGCCTCGCCGCTGAATAAATCGATCGAACACCCGCAACTTAAAACGTTTTTCCAAGCCGACCGCATTCGCCGTGAGGCCAAAGCTGGCACAACGTTTGATCTGACGACCAATCTCACATTCAGTGGATCAGCGGGTTATGCGCGCGAGGTGTACCCCAACACCACCTACGGGCGGCAAAACTCGAAGTCACTGATTCTCGATGGGGATGTTTCATATTCACTTGATGACCAGCTGACGGCATCGGCTTTTTATAGCCTTGAGAAGTATCGGTTTGCACAAAAAGGCTATTACATTTTCACCACCAATTTGAATAACCCCAATCAAGTTTGGGATGCGCAAAACCACGACAAAGTGCATAGCGCGGGAATAAAGGTGGATTGGCGCGTCATTCCACAGAAACTCAAGCTGGGCTCGGCCTATTTCTTGTCGCGGGGAAGAACGAATATTGACGTGCAGTCCACACCGTTTACGCTGCTCGCCACCACGGCACCGTTGCCGGATGGCCGGGAAGTCACACAAAACGTTAATCTACGGGCTGAATATAATTTCTCAGCCGAAATGTTGGTTAAACTGGGGTATACTTTCGAACACCACATCAGCCGTGATTGGCAATATGACAACGTGAGCTTAACTCCGGTGGCGCAAATTTTGGGGTCGGGAAT
>JANLSL010000668.1:0-7652 GCA_031362385.1 Alphaproteobacteria bacterium
TCGAGAGTGCCGACGAACGTTCGTGAGAGATTGCATTCAATAAAGCTGTTGATGACTACCTTTCGTACAAGTTTTCACACCGTCATTCCCCGGCTTGACGCTTAGTTTTTCTTAGCGACCAAGGGGAGCTTAGAAAAGCTAGCGCACGGGCGGGGAATCCAGGGTTGCCTGCCGAACTTGGAGAAATAAACTCTGGATCACCCGATTAAATCGGGTGATGACGAGGGAAGAGATATTTTCACAGTGGAGCGTTTAACAATGAATTGTTTGGTCCGGCGTATTTTTACGATTTGCATCTTATCATTGCTCTCTCTCCCCGCCTTTGCCAAAGACGGCGGCGTGTTGGTGTTCGGTGGCACGGGGCGTTTGGGCGCGCCGATTGTGAAGTTGTTGCTGGACGCAGGCGAGGACGTGACGGTGTTTGCGCGCAAAGATTCGCCCAAAGGTCGGTTGGCCGGAATGAAGGTGAGCTATGTAGTCGGCGACCTGACCGACGATAAAAGCGTGGCTTCGGCTTTCAATGCCAAAAAATACCGGGTGGTGATTGATGGCTCGGCGCAGCGCGGCGAGAGTAGCAAGATCGATAAATTCTATGAAACCATTACCCGCTCGATTATCACACATGCGAAACGAACCGGCGTAAAGCTGTTCATTCATCATGGGTCGATCGGGGCTGGCGATAACATCAAGCAAGTCCCAGCGCTGGCGACGTTCAAGCAATCGCCGGGCATGATTGATAAGGGCAACACCGAGAAGGTGATACTCGAGAGTGGCTTACCTTACGTGATTATTCGCAATGGCCTGCTGCCCCAAGACCCGCAGCCCGCCGCCACGGGGCGCGGCTATCTCACGTCGGATCTCTCGACGTTCGGCGAAGTCACGCGCGATGACCTGGCCATTCTCACGCTCGACAGCATGTATAACCCAGCGCGCTGGAACAAAATTTATCATGCGATTGATGACGGTTTGCATTTACGTACGCCGCCAAAATAATCAACGCGCAAGAGCGACGCATAGAATACCGGTCACCGTCACCAAAATTCCGGCAGTCTCGACCAGGTTGGCATGCTCTTTAAACAAAAAGCGTGACGCCAAATAAGCCAAGATAAGTTCAACATGGCCAAGGGCTAGAACATACGCAGCTTTCTGTGTGGCAAAGGCCCCGTACCAGCAGGCCGATGCACTTGCCCCCGTCAGGCCCAGCCATACACTTTTGCGCCAATGGGTGAGGATGAGGCGAATAACGCTGGGTGACTTAACGCTCAGCCACAGCCCCATCAGCAGGCATTGGAAGAACGATACCCACGCCAAACTATAAATCGCCTGTAGCACGAACCCCTCGCCGCCCAGTGACAGCGATGCCGCACGGTAGCAGGTTGAGGCGACTGCATAGGTGGCACCAACCGCCAAGCCATACAGTGCCGCCTTGTCGGTGATCGAAAAGGCAAGCGACCGCAGGGTTAGTTTTTCGCGCCCCGCCGCAATCACCAAACATCCCAAGAAGGTGAGCAGAACGCCGCCAAGACCAAGCGTACTGAGGACATCATTGACCAGAAAGAATGAAAAAAGCGCCGCCAACACGGTTTCGGTTTTTGAATACGTGGTGCTGATGGTGAAATTGGCAAAACCAATAAGGTTGATAAACACCACGTTGCCCAGCAGTTGGCCGACACCGCCGACGACAGCGTAAACAAAAAACATGGCCGATGGTGTCGGCAAGCCGCCACCTATATTTTGGTGTGCCACCGCAAGAAAAACCAAAATCAGCGGAAATCCGAACAAAAACCGCGCAAAGGTGACGCCGCTGACACTGAGTTGCGCAGCCAAGTTTTTTTGCATCACCGAGCGGACGTTCTGAATAATCGACGCCACCAGGGTCAGAACGATCCAGGGCTCAAACATGGGTTAAGGTTTCTGACCGGGCAATAGCCAGCCACTGACCAAGGGCTGTAGCCCAATGTGCCCATAATAATCCTTGGCAGCAGGGGCCGCGAACAGCACGATCTTACAGCCGGGCTTGGCCCGTTTTTGCGTTTCAGTGATGAGCTGTTTACCAATGCCTTGGCGCTGATATGTTTGATCCACCGCCAAATCGGCCAAGTAAGTAACATAAGCGCGATCTGAGAACGAACGTGCCACCCCCACCAACCGCTCGCCATCCCAGGCCGTGATCAGAATATCAGTATGCGTGAGCATATCGACAATCGCTGCAACATCGTCTACGGGCCGCCTCTGGCCCAACGTGGAGCTGTTCAGAATACCAATATACTGTTGTGGCGTCAGCTTCACATCATGCGAATACCTGATCGCCATGGCCAAGCCCTACTTGAAACCCTTGGGGAATGCGGTCAGCTTGGTTTGAAATTCGGCCTTGGTGGCGGGTACAATTTCGCCGCCGGAATCAGGCAATACCCAATATAATTTCCCATCGCGGCCCAGCAGTGGGATTTTTTTATTTCGCTTGGTGAAGACACCTCGCATGGTGGCGGAGAACGTCACATACGTTTCGTATTCATCCTCGTCGCGTGTGAAAATATCTTCACTGGCGGCGATCATCTCGTCGATGAATGGCTTTTCAACGATCGTGAGGTTCGAGATCACCCAGCACAGCCCTTCAAAACCCCAATAGTAACCAAGGCCAAACAATTCCCGCTCTTTGGTGAAATAGGGAAAGAATGGAAACGCACGGCACGCAATAGTGCGGTTCTCGCGTTCGCAAAATTTGGCACCCTTGCAGATGATGGATTGACATCCATCAGCTAAATTGCCGAATTCTTTTTCTTCGGTTTTGTTTTTAGGGGTGTAAATGCTCCACAAGTCTGTGCGTTTGCGCAGCAAATCCCATTCGCCCTTATCGGCCACTGGAACGGCGCGCTCATGGTCGCAACACACCGGAATGCCATCGTTGTAGGGCGCGCACTTGGCACCACAATCGTAGCGCTTCGAAATCGGGGCCTGGAATTTTTTATAAACGCGCGCGAAATCTTGAGACGTATTGACCATTATAAACCAATGAAAGGCGCTTAAGCGGGCCCGTTAATGTAAACCCAAGGGCGCGCCGTGCGGTCCTTGGCCTCGAAGGCCTGAATGGCCGCGTCTTTTTTCAATGTTACGCCGATGGGGTCAAGCCCTTCGAGCAGCATGTCCTTATCAGACTCGCCGATTGAAAACGAATACGCATTTCCAGCCGCATGAACTTTTTGGGTCGGCAAGTCGATCTCGACAAGGTTTTGAGCAGGTGCGTGTTCGACCCAGGCCGAGATAGCGTGCACAGCGGCTTGCGGCAGAACGACGGGCAAAACACCGTTACGAACACAATTGCCATAGTAAATAGCCCCGAAGCTGGGCGCGATCACCGCGCGAAAGCCCCACTCTTTCATGGCCCAGACCGCGTGTTCGCGCGACGAGCCGCACCCGAAGTTGTCACCCGCCAGCAATATGTGGGCCTTGGTATACGGCAGCGTGTTCAGCACAAAGTCAGAATTACTGATGCGCGCAGGCACATCGGTATAGCGCCAGTTGGCAAACATGCCCACCGAAAGGCCGGTTTTGCTGACACCCTTCATCTCGCGGCTGGGGATGATGACGTCGGTATCGATGTTCACCCGCAACAAAGGTGCGGCAATGGCTTTGAGGCTGATAAACTTTTCCATGCCTTCACCCCACTCCTGCCCCCTCCCCATCAAAGGGAGGGGAAAAGAAACTCAGTCGCTCCACCCCTCCCCCTTGCGGGGAGGGATTAAGGGTGGGGGAGCATGTTGCACTTATCATCCAAGTTTCCTGACATCAGCAATCGCACCCATCAAAGCAGAGGCAGCGACGGTGGTCGGGCTGGCCAAATGGGTTCGCGTTTTAGGGCCTTGGCGGTTCTCAAAATTGCGGTTGGTGGAACTGACCACGCGCCATTTCTCGCCCATTGATTCGCCACCAGCGTTAAAACACATCGAGCAGCCAGACTCGCGCCACTCAAAACCAGCAGCGGTGAATATATCGTGCAGGCCTTCGCGCTCTGCGGCCCTCTTCACCTGCGTAGAACCGGGCACGATCACTGCTTTTTTGAGCGCCGCAGAAATTTTGCGCCCCTTCACAATGGCCGCTGCCGCGCGCAAATCTGAGAGCCGCGAATTGGTGCATGAGCCAATGAACACCGCGTCAATCGGTAGCCCCTCGACTTTTTGGCCAGGCTTCACGTCCATGTATTCCAGTGCCTTTTCCATGGCGGCGCGCACATTGGCATCAGTCACCACGGCAGGGTCAGGCACCACGCCATCAATGCGCACAGCATGGCCGGGGCTTGAGCCCCAGGTGACAGTGGGCACAATGTCGGCGCAGTCGATCACGATTTCACGGTCATAGCTTGCGTCGGCATCGTCTTTAAGCGTGCGCCACGACGCGACAGCCGTATCGAACGCAGCACCTTTGGGCGCGTAAGGGCGGCCTTTGACGTATTCAAATGTCGTCTCATCAGGCGGGATCACACCGGCAAACGCACCAAACTCAACGGCCATGTTGCAAATGGTGAAGCGATTCTCCTGCGGCAATGTCGTAATGGCTGGGCCGGTGAATGTAATGGCATACCCAGAACCACCGGCCGCACCATACTTGCCGATCAGGTGCAAGATCATGTCTTTCGACGTGACACCGTAGCCCAGCTGGCCGTTGAACGTCACACGCAGAGATTTAGGTTTGGTGACAGCCAAGGTTTTGGTAGCCAACGCATGCTCGCCTTCGCTAGAGCCAATGCCCCAAGCCAGCGCCCCCAGCGCACCCAGCGTACAGGTATGACTATCGGGGCAAACTTGAGTGAACCCGGGCAAGGTGATGCCCTGCTCGGCCGACACGACATGAACAATGCCTTGGCGCGCATCTGTTACATCGAATAAATTCAACCCTGCTTCTGTCGCGGCGGCGCGTGTGGATGTAATAAACTCAGTGCCAGAGGGCATCAGGGTTTTGTCGCCGCGCCCGGGGAACGTATCGACGATGTGATCCATCGTTACGAAAACGTGCTCTTTATGACGGACCGGGCGACCCGCCGCTTTTAATTCTTGCAACGACACCGAACCAGTGCGCTCGTGCAGGAAAATACGGTCGATATACAGCAATGCCGCGCCGTCGCCCAAATCGGTGACAACATGCGAATCCCATAACTTATCGATTAACGTGCGGCCCACGACATGGTCCCGTTTTTAAGGCGGTGTGTTGGGCTGGATATAGCCGGTGAAGTGGGCGTTGGAAAGGCCTCAGGCGGGTTCCAAATACCACTGCTGAAGCTGGTCACGCTGAGCCGGTGTTACCCGCAACACATCACGGAAATAGCCATCAAATGAGCCTGCGAGATCATGAACCGCCTCAAGAGCTGCTGCTAGGCTATCGGCCCTGGCACCGAAGGGGGGCAAGAACCGGTTAAACAACGCATCAACTGCTGGCGCGTCAGTCACACCTGCCATGGCCGCACCTTTTTGGGCATAGACGCGAATGCGCTGAAGTGCGGCCTGGCTGTGGTTGGTCAAGGCATAGTCGGCAAAAATATCTGCATCAGACACACCCAATAAACGCAGAATTAAAGCGGCACCCACGCCGGTACGGTCCTTGCCGCCGGCACAATGAATCAATGCAGCACGTCCTTGTGCAGCAATGATGTGATGAATCATTTGTGCGTAGGCCGCTGAGAAATCACTAATAAACTCGCGGTAAACAATGTTCTGCGCATCATAGACTTCGGCCTCAGACAAGGTGCCTTGCGCCAGCCCCCTGATCATATGCTCAACACTGCGCGCTGACTTTGGCCAGATATTGAGGCGGATCAGTCGACTTTGAATATCTTGTGGCAAGTGCGGCGGATGCTCAGCATTCTCGGCATCAGTGCGAAAATCACAGATCGCGCCGATATCAAGCGTATCAAGATGAGCGTGATCGTCATCAGTCAGGTCAGCCAGATGGCCCGCACGGAAAAGTTTACCCCACTTCACGCGCCGACCATCGGCGGCGGCATACCCACCAAAGTCGCGAAAGTTGATGCCTCCCTGAAGGGGGAGTTGGCGGCGCAAATAAGCTGGCGTCATAGTGTTACCTTTTTTAAGAGAATCGAATATACTCGCTATATGAAAAAGTCGGACATCATCCTTGGGTTAAAGAATTGCGAGCCTGAGATCAGGGCGCGGGGAGGCCGCGCGCTTTATCTTTTCGGGTCGGTTAAGCATGATCGCGCAACCGCCAAAAGCGACGTCGATCTTATTGTTGATTATGATCCAAAGCGAAAATTCAGCCTTTTAGATCTCATCGGCATGAAACATTTTATCGAAGATCATCTGCGCACACCCGTAGAATTGCTGACCCATGATGGAATAGACCATCGGTTGCGCGCCCCCATTCTTGCAGATGCTGAGCGCATATTCTAATGGCCAAGGACGTACGTGTCCGACTTCATCACATATTGGATTGTGCAAGGTGGCTAGAAGAGGACTCGGCAGGGTTATCCGTCGAGCAGCTGGCGACAAGCCGTAAATTGAGGCAGCTTATTGAGAGAAATTTAGAGATTATCTCAGAAGCAAGTCGGCACATCCCAGAGGAACTCAAGAAAAATTTTCCCGATATTCCCTGGCGAGAGATCGCGGGGATCGGCAATGTCCTGAGGCACAACTACGAGGAAATCGCCCCCAAAGTTATGCTCGATCTCATTCGGCATGACCTAGCGCCCCTGCGCCGTGCTATCGAATCGATGCTGGCTGGGCTTGGAAATACTGAGCCTTGACTCAACCCAGCTTTATCAACCCTTTTGGCGCCATGCGAACCAGCACATCGTCTTTTTTGCTGAAGTGATGGCGCAGCGCACCGGCAAGATGGGCCAGCACTACCGCCGAAACCAAAGCAGCAACCCAATAGTGGGCTTGGGCAAAAAACACTGTCAGGGGCCGGCCGGTTTCTTTGGCTTCAACCGCAACCAAGCTTGGTAAGCCAACGCCGAAGAACCACGAGATTTGCGCGCCGAACGCATTGGTCGCGATCCAGCCCGACAATGGCAACACGACCATTCCAAAATAGAGTGTGGTTTGCGCGCCACTGGCCAGCAAGCGTTCCCACCACACCATGTTGGCCGGCAAGGGCGGGTTGACATTACTCAGGCGCCACAACAGCCGAATGGCAGCCAGGCCCAAGATGGTGATTCCCATCGGCACGTGGCCATTCATGATCAGCCAGCTTTGGGTGGGACCCGGAATCACATTGAGCGTAAACACCCAGCCCATGATGAGCTGACAAATCATCAGAATACCCATCAGCCAATGCAATGTTTTGGCGACGGTTCCCCACACAGACTGAGAGCTAACATAGGCCATGGCGCGGTCCACTTCTTGATGTTCCCCGCCCCATCTATGCCCGGACAAATCGCCCCTGCCTAGATACTTTGCAATTGCTTATGTTAAAGCCAGCAGAGGTGGTGTGTAGCAAAAGGAGATGATGATGGCGGTTGGAACAATGGTGCGCTCGGCGTTGATGGTTTCGAACCTGGAACGCTCGACGGCTTTTTACCGAGAGATTCTCGGCATTGCCGGTACTTATGCGGAGGGTGAACTCACCCACCCGGCGGCGGCAAAACTGCTGGGGATGCCCGCATCATCGTTGACCCGCTACCGCATCATCAAACAAGAAGG
>JANLSL010000201.1:0-22184 GCA_031362385.1 Alphaproteobacteria bacterium
AGACCCAACCTCATCTGATGCTCCGCATTTGCTTGGGCTGGTTGCGTTCGCGCGCGGTGACCTTCAAGCAGCGCACACTTATATTTCTGCTGCAATCAAGCTCGCCCCAGGTGATGAAAGATTTCACCTCAATCTTGCCAACGTTCTACGCGCACAAGGCCATATCGACGACGCAATAGCGTCGACCGGGCGCGCGGTTGAGGTGCGCACAGATTACGTGGAAGCGTGGTTAAATCGCGGACTGTTGCTCGCAAGTGTTCGCCGCTTCGACGAGGCAGTTGTTTGCCTTGAAACCGCTCAGAAGATCAAACCTGACTCTGCCGAGATTTGGCTCAATCACGGCGCGGTTCTTAAAGAGTTGGGCAGATTGGAAGACGCACTTGCTAGCTACGAAAAAGCGATCTCGCTCTACTCAAGTTACGCTGAAGCCCATAGCAATCGCGGAGTTATCTTTAGCCAGCTTAAGAAATATGATGCAGCACTTGTTAGTTTTGAGGCAGCACTCGCTGCCAAGCCAAACTATGCTGACGCGCATTATAATCGCGGCAATGCATTACAAGAACTCAAACGTTTCAGCGAGGCCCTGATTGGTTACGATGCGGCCATCGTACTTTCGCCCCACAACGCTGAGTACCATTATAATCGGGGCGTAACGCTAGGCGCGCTGTGGCGCTTGGAAGAAGCATTGACGAGCTATGATCGCGCCATTGCAAGTAACCCCACTCATGCCCCAGCGCATAATAACCGAGGGGTTGCGCTGTATGACCTAAGGCGTTTTGATGACGCCCTGAAAGCATATAATGCGGCGCTCGTGATCAACCCAGACTACGCTGAAGCCTACAACAATCGTGGACACGTATTGTATGCGCTGAAGCAGTATCCCGAAGCGCTTGAAAGCTACCAAAATGCGTTGAAACTCAACGCAAGCATTCCTGGCCTGTTCGGCGCAGTCGTCAACACAAGGCTTGCCCTCAGCGATTGGGAGGGGTTAGACGATCAAGTCGCTCTGCTGCTGGCCTCTCTAGAGTCTGGGAATCCGACAATCAGCCCCTTTGGGTTACTGGCTTTGCCGTCGACGCCTGCCCAACAGCTTCGCTGCGCCGAGTTGCATTCATCAAGCAGGCCTTACGTTGTCGCTGCGCCTCCTAAAGCGCGAACAAAACCGCATGATTCAAAAATTCGCCTGGGTTATTTCTCGCCTGATTTCCGCTCGCACGCTGTCTCTTTCCTCACGGCAGGACTGTACGAGCAACATGATCGATCACGATTTGAGGTTTATGGTTTCTCATTCGGGGTGGCCCGTGCTCACGACAGCATGAGAGCAAGGCTCGAGGCTGGGTTTGATTCTTTCATCGACATCAGGGGAAAGTCTGATGATGAAGTTGTCGCGCTCGCACGGCACATGGGAATCGATGTTGCCATTGATTTGGCTGGCTACACGCTTGATGCACGCGCGGGCATTTTTGCAAGGCGCGCGGCTCCAGTTCAAGTCAACTACCTAGGTCACCCAGGCACCATGGGTGTTGATTTCATGGATTACATCATCGCAGATCGGAGCGTTATCCCAGAAGCTGAGTATGCGCAGTACGCTGAAAAAATTGTACTCATGCCAAACACATTCCAAGTCAATGATCCCAAAAGGCCAATTGCAGTTGCGCAGACGCGGGCTCTGGCGGGCTTGGAAAATGATGCTGTGGTTTTTTGTTCTTTTAATGCTGCCTACAAGCTCAACCCAAAAACATTCAATTTATGGCTCGATATTCTCAAGCAAGTCCCTCGCAGCGTCTTGTGGCTGGCTGCGGAGTCTCAACATCAAGTAAATAATCTAAAAACGTATGCGCAAAGGCACGGCGTTTCAGCACAGCGCATTATTTTTGCGGGCTGGGTGCCCTACGCCGAACATTTAGCCCGCTATCAACTTGTTGATCTTGTTCTTGATACGTTGCCTTTCAACGGTGGGACGACAACCAGTGATGCATTGTGGGCCGGTGCGCCGGTGCTGACATGCCACGGCAATACGTTTGCTGGCCGTATGGCAGCAAGCCTTCTGAGCACTCTGGGCCTAGAAGAGCTCATTACCACATCAACAAAGGATTACCGGGCTTTGGCCATCGCGCTGGGGCTTGACGCTGAAAGGCGCTCAGCGATTCGCAAAAAACTGGCGGTCAATCGCGCAACACATCCGCTTTTCAATGTGGTCACTTTTACTAGCCATCTTGAAGCTGCTTACACCAAGATGACGAAGCTATCTGAGATGGGGCTGCCGCCAGAAAACCTATTCATTTAAGAAGCGCGCCAATTTAAAACATGCAGCGCATGCGAAAGCATGTAAATCTGCGCTCATAAAAAACTGTCAAGCCATTGCAATTTATATGAAAATTTACCCTTACTACGGTGAGATATTGGCACTTGAATCCTACTCCCAGGTCCCGATATAGCCAGCTGAAATCTGTTCCATAAGGTCCGCCCATGTCCCCGCTTGATAATGCTCCGTCCACAACTGGTCTTCGTTCGATCGAGAACGTGCCACAAGCCACGCATGATGAGCATTCACGTCAAGGGTATGTCTCGATGCTGCGCAAGCACATCATGGCTGACATGGCCGGCGACATGCGCCAATCGTTTGATAAAGACGTCCAGCCGGTATTTTCTAAAACTCATGGGCGTAAGCCTCAGGATGGACGCGAAGTTCGCCGCGCTATGCTGAGTAATCCGCATTTCCAGTTTTACTCGTCGCTACGCTACAACGCCCAGGAACTGACCTGGCTTTCTATTCAAGACTCGGTCGAGCGCGCGTTACCTCAACTGGCCGAAACAGCCGATCAGGCTGCGCGTCTTCGCCCCGCTGGCGGAACTTTACGACTCAACCCTGATGTCGAGATTCCGCGCGCGGTTTCTGCATTAGACATCCATCTTATGCCCGGGTGTTACCATACCGAATTCATGGAAAACGATGTCGCCGTTGCTTCGATGTATTCACAAGGTACACGCGTTTTTGGTGCTGGTTTGCGTATTGGGCGTCCTAAAAACAAAGGTGGGGTTGCAGATTCAATCGGGAATTACTTGAAACTCAGATATCCAACTTTTCGCCCCAAGCGCATTCTCGATTTGGGCTGCACCACGGGCAGCAATTTGCTGCCTTACCTTGATGTGTTCCCTGAAGCTGAAGGCTATGGGGTTGATATTGGCGCACCACTGTTGCGCTATGCCCATGCCAAAGCTGAGGCTGCAGGTAAGACCGTACATTACTCGCAGCAAAATGCTGAGAAGCTCGACTTTCCAGACGGACACTTCGACTTAATTGTGTCGAGTTTCTTCCTGCATGAACTATCTGTGGCCTCGACACGTAAGATCTTTAAGGAAATCTACCGTTTGCTCTCACCGGGCGGTTTGATGGCGCATATGGAATTGCCGCCCGCCAACGTGTGTGATCCGTATTACAATTTTTATCTTGATTGGGATGCGTTCTATAACAACGAGCCGCATTACGCAGCGTTCCGCGCACAAAATACACGTGCGCTTTGTATCGAAGCGGGGTTCGCCCCAAAGAAGTGCGACCAAACCCGCATCCCTGATCGCGGCGTCGTGAGTGACGACTACTTCACCGCATTTGCCCAAGGCAAAGAGGTGGCTCCGCAGCATGGCAACTTTTCCAGCTGGTTTATTTTTGGTGCCCTGAAGTAGGGTTGTGTTGGAGAGGGTTCAGGTGGGCCCCGTTGCCCGAAGCAGTATCCGACGCTAGGGCAGGATCACTCTTGGGTCAAAACGGGGAATCTCACGACTGCTGAGCGCCGCACTTGGCGCTTAAGTGGTGGCGCTTAAGTGATTAGATCATTTCAATGATAGCGCTGACATACCAAACAACGGTAACCAACAAGGCGCCGGCGAAAAGCCGATCAATGTTGCTCATATAGGTGCTCATAACTTTTTCCTTTTTCTTGTTATTGGCGCTTGGAACTTTCAGTGAAGCCCTCAAGACGCAGCTTAAATAGTCTGACCCGGCCATGCTGCATAGCAACAAGATCGCATGGCTGGTCTACCTTCAGCGCATGCCACACAACCGTAACATATTGAAAAATATGTGTAATTAACACATTTTTAAGGCTTCGCAGCTGCGTTATGCGCTGACGAGAGTCAGCGGCTGATTGAAGGCCTTGATCAGGTCATCCAACTCGTCGGTCTGCTTCAATTTCTTCTGACGGCTGAACAGTACGTACCTTCCGCTGCGGGCCGCTGACACACGGTCCTTGCCCCGCGTTTCAAGTTTGGAGATCACGAAAAGGGGGTGCTCGTTGCTATGCCTGAAGATAAAAAACGAAGCACGGCTCGGTCCGTGGCTAATCGCGTAGTCGCGCCACTCGCCACGCATCACGCGGCTGGAATAGAGATTAAGTAAACGATGCAATTCTATGCGCGTAAAATTGAGATAGGGGGGCGTACGCCGGTATGTCGAAATCGGAACGACGGCTGTCATGGCCCTGTCTGGCCTAATATAAGACGAGGCGGCTCATGTTTTTATTGTGTGATAAGTAGGCCCGTACGGGCAAGCCCATTCTAGACTGAGTTCTTAATAGCCCGAAGATCCCAAGGCTTGGTTCTTGCGATCAGCATCGGGGCGATCCAGGCAGTTGGCGTCCGCAAGCGTTTGATAGCAATAGCGGCTCACTTGGGCAGCGCCTTCACCCGCTGGGCGGGTTGCGCAAAAGGCGCCCGGCGTTCCACCCGGTAGCGCTGCACAATTATACCCGAACAGTTGTGACCAAATGGGGTCAGGTTTGCCGCCACAGCTGGCAAGGCTACCAGCCATCACAACGCATAAAAGGCCAGTTCGAATGAGCGAGCGCTGCATGACGTGCCCTCTGCCGGGGTGCGTGGTTGAACCAATAGAATTCCGATCCCAACCATCTATTCTAAGCCGATTAATAAACATTGAATCATTTTGCCTTAGTTAGGCGCAGAAGTTCTTTTATTATCAATAGGTTATAATGTTCTTCATGCGCCCGCCCTTGCAATTGCTTCAAGGGGGCTAACTCTTTATGTTCTGGCCGCTTTTCACCTCTGGCCCATGCATTTCCGCCAAGCCGCTGTGACTGACCAAAACTGCCCTTGGTTTAAGTCTACCGCACGGGGTGTTTTTCAGAGTTTCGATAAGGAATGCTTGCTGTGAACGTATCCAAGGACGCTTCTTCAAATCGCAATGTTCCAGCAGCCGCGAAGGCTAAGTCGAAGAAAGCCGAAAAGTCAGAAGATGACATCGTCCTCGAAGGTCTGATGACCGAAATCGAGGATGATCTGCGTGGCGAGGAACTCGAGAAAATCTGGAAGAAATATGGCAACGTCATCATTGGCGCTGCTATCGCGATGGTCATCGCCGTGGGCGGTTGGCAGCTGTGGCGCCAAGATGTTGAGCAGAAAAAAGTCGAACTCGCTCAGCAATACGAATCTGCGACCAAATTACTTCAAGATGGAAAATTCGACGAGGCGATGACCGCTTATGCCGCGATCGCCGACAAGAAGGGCCAGGGCTATGGCGCTTTAGCTCAACTGCAAACGGCCACATTGGCGCTGAGAAAGAATGATCTGCCAGGAACATTGGCGGCATATAAATCACTCGCTGCTGATGATAAAGCCGATCCACTCTTTCGTGATCTGGCCACCGTGCTGCGCGTCATGCATGGCCTTGATACAGAAAACCCAGTGGAGCTCGAGGCCGCCTTGAGGCCGTTGCTGGATCCAAGCAATCCGTTCGCGACTTCAGCAACTGAGCTGACCGCACTGCTGGCGTACAAGCAGGGCGATAGTGCTCGCGCGCAGAAGCTGGTCGAAGGCCTTGCCGCCGACCCCAAGGCGCCAGCAGGGTTACGCCAACGCGCAGAAGAACTAGCCGCTGTGTTCGGTTCAGAACAACCTGGCTCACCTGCGCCTGCGGCGAAATGAGTACATCATGTTAAATTTAAAATTTACCTTGCCGTTCGTTGCGCTTGTGACGCTGGCGCTGGCTGGGTGCGACAACAACATTTTTACCGGTGAGAAAGACAAAGATATTTTGCCCGGCACGCGTATTTCGGTGTTGGCTTTGGCGCGTGAGCTGCGCCCAGACCTGAGCGCGATTGATACTGTTATTCGCCTGCCTAAGCCGCAAGACACTGAGGCGTGGCCCCAAGCTGGCGGCCTTTCGCATCATGCCATGCATCACATGGTTTTGGGTGATGCGCCAAAGTTAAGATGGTCTGACAATATAGGTGTTAGTACTGGCAAGCGTAACCGCGTTCTCGCTGAGCCAGTCATTGCCGAAGGGCACATTTTTGCGATGGATGCCGAAGCCACAGTCACGGCTTACGATGCACGAACCGGAAAAAAACTTTGGTCAACAGAAACGCCACCAGAGGATGATAACGAGGGCTCATTTCTGGGCGGCGGCATTGCCTATGATAGCGGCCGCATATTTATTACGGGCGGCTTTGCACAAGTCGTAGCGTTGGACGCTAAGACTGGAAAGCAGATCTGGCGCGCCTCGGTCGAGGCGCCCATCCGTTCAGCACCAACGGTCAACGGAGGCCGGGTGTTTGCAGTGACGGTTGAGAACCAAGCTGTTGCGCTCGCAGCTTCTTCCGGGCGTCAACTGTGGACTTATTCTGGGGCTTCAACGGCCACAATCTTGATGGGTGCTGCTGCACCCGCAGTAGATGGCGGCGTTGTCATTGCACCCTTTACTAATGGCGAAGTCGTTGCACTTCGCGTGGACAATGGCTCAGCCTTATGGACCGAGACAGTGGTGGCCGTGCGCCGCACCGAAGCGGCGGCCAGCTTGCCCATTATCAGTGCGCGCCCTGTCATTGATCGTGGCCGCGTCTATGTGGTGGGTCATTCGGGCTTAATTGTCGCGATTGATTTGCGCACCGGGCAACGCGTCTGGGATGCGCCTGTGTCGGGGGTTTATGGGCCGTGGATTGCCGGTGACTTTCTCTATGTCATTACCATCGATGGTGAAGTTGTTTGCATCGATGTTCGCTCGGGTCGCATTTTGTGGGTCACACAGCTTAAGCGCTTTGAAGACGAAGAAGACAAGACAGGCCGCATCGTCTGGGCGGGCCCGGTTGTCGCTTCTGACCGCGTAATAGTGGTTGGTTCTAACGAAGAAGCGCTGTCGCTATCGCCCTATAGCGGTGCTGTTATTGGGCGCTTGCAATTGGGCTCTGCTGCGACATTGCCTCCCGTACTGGCCAACAGCACTATGTATCTGCTCAACGACGACGGCGACCTCGCCGCCTATCGTTAGGCGCGCGTTTCATGCCCCGTAAAGCGAAACCCGACCCGGGGGCACCGCCGCCGCCTTTCGCCATCGCCATTGTCGGGCGCCCCAATGTTGGCAAGTCGACATTGTTTAACCGCTTAGTCGGTCGCCGAACGGCGATTGTTCATGATCGTCCTGGCGTAACGCGTGATCGCAAAGAAGGCCTCGCATCTCTCGGGGGGTTGAATTTTCGCGTGTTCGATACCGCCGGACTTGAGGAATCGGCTGAGGACACGCTTGAAGGAAAAATGCGGCGGTTGACGCTGAAAGCCGTATCTGATGCCGATGTTGCATTGCTGCTGATCGACGCCAAGGCTGGGATTGTTCCGCTCGATGAGCACTTTGCTGAACTTTTGCGCCGCCAGAAAACGCCTGTGGTTCTGGTTGCCAACAAATGTGAGTCGAAAGACTCGTTGTCGGGTCTTTATGAGGCTTTTCGCCTGGGGCTTGGTGAGCCAGTGGATATTTCAGCCGAGCACGGCCAAGGCCTTGAGGGTCTCTACCGTGCCATTGCGGGCTATGCGCCACCTGAAGCGTATGATGAAGACGCCTCCGAAAGTGATAACGCGCTCAATCAAGCGGCCGAGAGTGACGAGGAATCACTTCAGCGCCCCATCAATATCGCTATTGTCGGGCGGCCCAACGTTGGCAAGTCGACGTTGATCAATCGCCTGATTGGTGAGGATCGTCAGCTCACAGGCCCCGAGCCTGGCATTACGCGAGATTCGATCGCGATCGACTTTACCTATATCGACCGAAAGCTGCGCCTCGTCGACACGGCGGGTGTACGTAAGCGGCCTAACATTACTGATGCGGTAGAGAAAATATCAGTCGGTGAGACGTTCGAGGCCTTACGCATGGCCGATGTGGTGGTGATTGTGGTTGATGCCGATCAAGGCCTCGATAAACAAGATCTCACGCTCGCGCGCTATGTCGAGGAGGAGGGCCGCGCTATCGTTATAGCCCTCAATAAATGGGATCTCGTCAAAGAGCGTGACGCTAAACTAGAACAGATCACGCAGCGTTTGGAAGAATCGTTTGCACAGGTTCGCGGTGTTAGCATTGTCACGCTCTCGGCTGCGACCGGCCAGCGCGTTGATCAATTGATGTCCACAGTCTTTCGTGTTTATGCAACGTGGTCGAAGAAAATTCCGACATCAGCTTTGAACCGTTGGCTTCAAGCAACGCTCTCACATCACCCGCCACCGCTCTCGATCCACAAGCAACGCGTCAAGTTGCGCTATATGTCGCAAGTCAAGCCGCGTCCGCCGACGTTCATGATTTTTTCGACGCGCCCAGGCGATTTGCCTGAAGCTTACATGCGCTATCTCACGAATGGGCTGCGTGATGCGTTCGAACTTGATGGCGTCCCCATCCGGCTTAATCTGAAGAAGCCGAAAAATCCATTCGTCAATGAAGAAACCGGATTGCCGATCAAAGCCAAACGCCCCAAGAAACTCAACATTCGTTTTAAGGGTCGCGGTCGTTAAGCGCTGATAATCTTGCCGTTGATCACACACGCTGGCTCGGCCAGTTTCAGAAAAGCATCGGTAATGCTTTCGGGCGTGGGTAAAGTTTCGGGGTCCTCACCTGGGTAGGCGATGGCGCGCATACGCGTACGTACACGCCCGGGGTCCAGAAGGTTGACCTTCAGCGCGGTGTGCGCAATTTCGCTAGCATAGATCTGCATCATACGCTCAAGGGCAGCTTTTGAGGCACCATAAGGCCCCCAATACATTTTATCGGTATGCGCAGCGCCCGAGGAAACAAAAATCGCGCGACCAGCGTCGGACGCTTTCAACAGCGGCTCTACGCACCGCAGCAGGCGCCAGTTGGCAGTCACGTTGACAGCAAAAATCTCATCCCATTGCTTGGGTGTGTAATGGGTGAGGGGTGAGAGCTGAATCAGCGCTCCCGCATTGCCGACCAGAATATCAAGTTTCTTGAAGCGCTCAGCCAGTGCACCCGCAACCTGTTCGATCTTGGCGTAGTCGGTGACACTTTCGGCGATCAGCACCGCAGATTGTCCGGTTGCGTTGCGAATCTCGTCGTCGAGCGATTCCAAATCTTTCTTTGAGCGCGCCATGGCAACCACGGTAGCGCCCTCTTTTGCAAATCGTAATGCCACCGCACGGCCAATGCCACGCGACGCACCAGTAATCAGGGCAACCCGCCCGTCGAGACGTAAGGGCATGGGGGCTAGCCGCGATCTTCGTTAAGGAGAGAGAGCTGCTTAGGCAGTGTCCCTGCTTTTTGATCGGTCAATGGCAACGGATACTCGCCACTGAAACAGGCATCACAATACTGCGGACGATCAGAGTTGCGCTTGGCTTCGCCAACCGCACGGTAAAGGCCGTTCATTGAAATGAACGCAAGGCTATCAACACCTAATTTCTGGGCCATTTCAGCTACGGTGTAGCGCGCGGCCATAAGACCATCATACGAGGGCGTATCGATGCCAAAGAAACACGGGTGCGCAGTCGGTGGCGATGAAATGCGCATGTGCACTTCGGTGGCGCCAGCTTCGCGCACCATGTCGACAATTTTCATTGAAGTGGTGCCACGCACGATTGAATCATCCACCAACACCACGCGCTTGCCAGCAATCATTGCGCGGTTGGGGTTATGTTTGCGCTTTACACCTAAATGGCGGGTTTTTTCGGAGGGTTGAATAAATGTACGGCCTACATAGTGATTGCGAATAATGCCGTATTCGAATGGTTTACCTGACTCAGCGGCGAAACCCAATGCTGCAGGTACGCCTGAATCGGGTACCGGCACAACAACATCGCAATCTACCCCTGACTCGCGTGCCAGCTGTTTGCCAATTTCCTTGCGAACTTCGTAAACGCTGCGGCCTTCAGTAATTGAATCGGGTCGCGCAAAATAAATGTACTCAAAAATACAAAAGCGCTGTCCGGTTTTGGGGAATGGCTTCAAGCTCCGCACGCCGTCACTCGTCAGCACAACAATTTCGCCGGGTTCGATATTGCGCACAAACTCTGCACCGATAATGTCAAGCGCGCAGGTCTCAGAGCAGAGTATGTGCGCAGGCCCAAGCTTGCCCAGAACCAGCGGGCGCAGCCCCAAGGGGTCGCGCGCCCCGATCAGTACGCCATTCGCCAAGCAAACAAACGAGTACGCGCCTTCAATTTGGCGCAGGGCATCAATCAGGCGATCTTCAACAGTCGTGGCTGTGCTGAGTGCGATCAGGTGGGTGACAGTTTCAGTGTCTGAAGTGGATTGGAACAGACAGCCGCGTTTTTGAAGTTCTTTGCGTAAAGTCAGCGCATTGGTCAGGTTGCCATTATGCCCGACCGCAAATCCGCCAAACTCATATTCAGCAAACAACGGTTGCACGTTGCGTAAAATTGCCCCACCCGTCGTGGAATAGCGGTTATGGCCCACGGCCATGTTACCCTTGAGGCGGCTGGTGATTTCGTCATTGAAGGTTTCCGCAACGTGCCCCAGGCCGCGATGGCTATGAAACTGACTGCCATCGTAGCTGACAATGCCAGCGGCTTCTTGGCCACGATGCTGCAGCGCGTGTAGGCCCAACACCGTATGCGTCGCGGCGTCGGCATCGCCGATGATCCCGAATACGCCGCATTCTTCGTGCGGGTGGTCGTCATCGCCGCCGTCAAATGGAAGTGCTGGCAAAATCAACCTGCTCATTTGGGACTCTCTGTACTTTGCAGCAGTCTTTCCATGTCGCGGCGTTCTTTATTGTCGTACGCGGGCTTCCCAGGCTGCGGTGTCGCCTTGGGATCAGCCTGGTTGCCACCGCTTGGTGCTGGTTCAGCCGTAGGGGTTGGTTGCGTCATGCGATCCAAAGTTTGCTTTAATTCCATCGCGTCCTTGGCTTTTCCAGCGGCCTCTTTAGCAGCATCCTCGGCCGCCATAAAGCTATCTGGCATCAGCCCTTTCACGGCGTCAGCGCCCAATTCCAACGCAGGTAAAGTCTTGGCTTTTTGCATCCATTGGGGCCGGGCGTTCTTATCCATCAGCCAGTCAGACGTAATCAGTAAAATAGATAGAATCAGGGTGGCGCGGGCTAATCCGAAGACGAAGCCCAGCGATCGATCAAGATTATTCAGAGCACTAGCTTGCACGCTTTTGGACAGGGCGTTAGTTACCATCGACAGCACCAAAAGTGCAGCAAGGAAAAGCACGATTGCCGTAACCCCATCGGCAGCCCAATCAATCGGAATCGTCTTGCGCGCGAAGGGCCGGGCGAGGGGAAGGCCGTATAGTGCCGTAAGTGCAGCACCCGCCCAAGCGCCCACAGAAAGCACTTCGTGGACAAATCCGCGCATAAAAGCCAACAGACCAGAGACCAGCAGGATGACGACAACCGCGAGATCAAGACCATTCATGGGCAGTGAATCCATTAGTGCCCGCTCCTTGACCGGTCAGTGCTATCAATACCGAACAGAGTCACCAGATCCTGCACGTGACCAATATCCTTTACAGAGATCTCGCTGTTTGTTGGTTTAGGGCTAGGTTTCTCAGAGGCCGCACTTATTTTCGGAGCCCAGGCGCGTTTGAATCCCAACTTCCCAGCCTCCTTCAAGCGCAAATCTCGTTGTGCCACTGCGCGGACTTCGCCCGACAAGCCGATCTCGCCAAAAACAACAGCCTCAGCCGGAACCGGCTCGCTTGAGAGCGCCGACAAAAGCGCTGCCGCGACTGCCAAGTCGGCCGCTGGCTCCTGAATGCGCAAGCCGCCCGCGACGTTGAGATAGATGTCGTTGGACCCCAATGCAACACCGCAGCGCGCTTCAAGCACCGCCGTGACCATATTCAGCCGGCCCATGTCCCACCCCACCACCGCCCGGCGCGGCGTGCCAAAGCTGGTCGGCGCCACCAGGGCTTGAATTTCGACCAAAACCGGACGGGTCCCCTCGATTCCTGCAAATACACAACTCCCGCTGACATTGCCCCGGCGTTCGGCCAGAAACAGTGCTGAAGGGTTGGGCACTTCGCGCAAGCCCAAATCGGTCATTTCGAATACGCCAATTTCGTCGGTGGGTCCAAAGCGATTTTTGACCGCGCGCAAAATGCGAAACTGGTGGCCACGGTCGCCTTCGAAATAAAGCACGGTATCAACCATGTGCTCGAGAACACGCGGGCCCGCCAGTGTGCCTTCTTTGGTGACATGGCCGACCAAGAACAATGCAAAGCCTCGGCGTTTAGCAACTTGAATCAATTCATGCGCGCAGGTGCGTACTTGCGTTACCGTACCGGGCGCAGAGTCAACGGTGTCGGCATACATCGTCTGGATGGAATCGATCACCGCAACATCAAGCGAGGGCATGTTCTCCAGGCTCGCGACGATATCGCGTACATTCGTGGCCGTGGCCAAATGGACCGGCGCGCTATCAAGGCCCAAGCGCGCAGCACGCAAGCGCACCTGATCAATGGCCTCTTCACCCGTGATGTAGGCGCAGCTTGCGTTGGCCAACCCGGCACAGGCCTGAAGCAAAAGTGTGGATTTCCCAATGCCAGGATCGCCACCGACAAGTACTGCAGAACCTGCAACGAGGCCGCCACCACAGACGCGATCTAATTCGCTGATTCCGGTTTTGCGGCGCGGCGGGACGGCACTTTGGCCCTTCAAGCCTACAAAGGCGATTTTGCTACCGCCCTTACCGCCGGTGGCACCCTTAGGCATGGCGCGCACCGCTTCTTCAACAATCGTATTCCACTCACCGCAGGAGTCACAGCGGCCCTGCCACTTGTTGATCGTGGCACCGCAGCTTTGGCAAACAAATACCGCTTTGGCTTTGGCCATTGATCTCCTAACGGCGGAGTTGCATTTTAATCGGGCCTTCAGCACGGCCATTCACAAATTGATCGACATAGGGATTACCCGCACTATCGACATCTTTGGCATTCCCAACCCAGATCAAGCGGCCTTCGTAGATCATGGCGATACGATCACCAATTTTGCGCGCTGAATGCATGTCATGCGTAATGCTCAAGGCCGTGATGCCCATGTCTTTGACGCAGGTGATAATCAAATCATTGATCACGTCAGCCATAATCGGATCAAGTCCGGTGGTGGGCTCATCAAAGAAAATGATCTCGGGGTTGCTGGCAATAGCACGCGCAAGGCCGACACGCTTTTGCATACCGCCTGACAATTCTGCTGGCGATAAGTCGCCCACTTCGGGGGCCAGACCAACTTTACCGAGTGTCTCAATCGCCTTTTGCTTAGCGTCTTTGCGATTTAAATGTTCGCCTTGCATCAAACCAAACGCGACGTTTTCCCACACAGGCAAACTGTCAAATAGCGCTGCGCTTTGAAATAACATGCCGAATTTTTTATCAATGGCGCCGCGATTTCCTGCCGACGCGTGGGTGACGTCTGTTCCGTCGACTTCGATCACGCCAGAGTCTGCCGTCAGAATTCCCAAAATGCATTTGATCAGTACGGATTTACCTGTACCCGACCCCCCGATAATGACCACTGATTCCGCAGGCGCGACGTCGAGAGTGATGCCGCTCAAAACTTGCTTATCGCCGAAGGCCTTGCGCACATCTTTGAGGTGAATTTTTGGTGTGGGCATGGTCATCACGTCGCAAAGAAAAATTCAGTGATGATGTAATTGGTCGTCAGAATTAAAATCGAGGCCGACACCACAGCGTTGGTTGTAGCAGCACCCACACCTTGCGCGCCGCCCTTGGAATAGTAGCCGTTGTAACACCCCATAAGCGCGATCAGGAAGCCAAACACGCTGGCTTTGACCAAACCAGAAATCACATCAAGTGGTTCGAGGAAATCAACCGTCGAGCTAATGTAAATGCCAGGATTAAAGCCCAATTTATAAACACCAACAAGGTAGCCACCGAACACGCCAATGACATCGGCAACAAAAACCAGCAGCGGTAACATCAACACACCTGCAATGAGGCGCGGGACCACCAGGTATTTGAATGGGTTGGTGGACAGTGTCGTCAATGCATCGATTTGTTCGGTCACGCGCATGGTCCCGATCTCAGCGGCCATCGATGCCCCAATGCGCCCGGCGACCATCAGGCCCGCGAGCACAGGCCCTAACTCGCGCGTCATCGATAAAACGACGACGTTGGCTACCGCACTCTCAGCCGAGAAACGCGCAAAGCCAGTGTAACTCTGCAACGCTAAGACCATCCCTGAGAATATGGCCGTCAAGCCCACCACGGGCAGCGAGTAATACCCGATGTCGACCATTTGCTGGCCAATCAGACGCGGATACAGCGGCGGGCGCACGCAATGCGAAATAGCGGTGCCTGCGAAAATGGTCAGCCGACCGAAATGAATCAGGAAACCCAGTACGACGCGGCCGATGAGGGCGAGAAAATTCATGACTCTGAACCCCGCGCCAATGGTGCGGGTGCGGGCAGGTAGCGGCGATGAAAACGATTTCCCAAGGCCGTCAAAACTTCATAGCCAATGGTGCCCGCCGCGCGCGCGACATCATCAACGGTTAGGGCATGTGAAATGATGTCGATAAAGCTGCCGGGCAGCGCGGCAGAGTCGGGAACGTTGGACACATCGTAGGTGGTGAGGTCCATCGAAACCCTTCCCACGACAGGCACTTTAATGCCGTCGAGAATACCATAGCCAGACGTGCCCAAAGAACGCAGGAAGCCGTCGGCATAACCCATTGATACTGTTGCCAATTTTGACCCTTCGCGGGCTGGCGAGGCGGCACCATATCCAACGCTACCAGGGGTGTCAACGCGACGCACCTGAATGATCCGGGCTTTCAGATTGACCACCGGCAGCATGGGGTTAGCTTGAGCCGGTGTGGGGTTAACGCCGTAGAGCGCAATGCCAGGGCGCGCGTAGTTAAAGTGCCATGCAGGCCCCAAAAAAATGCCGCTCGAATTGGCCAAAGATGCTTTCGCATCCGGAAAGCGTGTCCGAAACAAGGCCAGCATGGGACTAAACCGCTCAAGCTGCGCTTTGTTCATAGGGTGCGCTGCATCATCGGCACAGGCCAAGTGGCTCATGAAAATTTGTGGGTGCAAACCCAAGAAGCCCTCAGGATCAGCACCCATGTTGGCAAACTCACGCGCGGAAATACCCAAGCGGTTCATGCCGGTATCAACCTGAACCACGCTTTCCAGCAGCACCTCTTCTTTCTGCGCAAATACACACCAGGTCTTCACATGTTCAGGCGTACTGAGCACCGGCATGATGCGAAAGGCCACGTAGTCCCGCTCAGTGCCCTTGTTAGGGCCATTCAAGCAGGCAATACGGGGGCCTTGGCCCAGCACCTGACGCAGGGCAATAGCCCCATCAAGGTGCGCCACATAAAAAGTTTGGCATCCTGCCACCTTCAAGGCGGTGGCGACCTGTTCAAGGCCCAGACCATAGGCGTCGGCCTTGACCACCGCACCGACATCACATCCAGGTGCTGCGCGCTTTTTGAGGATACGCCAGTTTTCAACCACGGCGGCCAGATCAATGGTCAGAATGGCCCCGGCCCGATCTTCAGGGCGCGAAACGCTTCTTCCTGCAGGGGCGGTGCTGGGCAACATCGCGATTTAAGAATCACAAAATGAAGCGAAGAGAAAGCCCCATTATATAGAATTTATGGCGATGTTACGGCGCAGTGAGCGTTATTCTGGCGCATTGGGCACCATGCCGTTGTCGATATGATCGGCAAAATGCGTAAAGCTGGGTTCAAAGTGCAGCTTTATCGTGCCAATGGGGCCGTGGCGCTGTTTGCCAACAATCACTTCCGCAGTATTGTGTACGCTATCGCACTTTTGCTGCCATTTGGCGACACGCTCGTGAAAGCGCTCGTCGCTTTCCTCGGGCTTTTGCGACGGCTCAACGCGTTCCAAATAATATTGCTCGCGATAAACAAACATCACGACATCGGAGTCCTGTTCGATGGTACCCGACTCGCGCAAATCAGCCAGTTGGGGGCGCTTGTCTTCGCGTAATTCAACCGCGCGGCTCAACTGCGAGAGTGCCAACACCGGGACGTTTAATTCTTTTGCAAGCGCCTTGAGCCCTCGGGTGATCGACGAAATTTCTTGAACGCGGTTTTCGCTGCGCTCACCACGGTTTGACGCGATCAATTGCAGATAATCGATAACAATCAAACCCAGGCTGCTGGCGCTGGGATCAACGACACCTTTGCGTGGAGTGCGCGCCAGGCGCCTGCAGCGTGTACGGATCGCTGACACACTGACAGCCGGGGTGTCATCAATAAACAACGGCAAATTGCTTAACTCGTTGCTATGACCAACCATTTTCGCAAAGTCTTCGTTGGATAGTTTTCCGGTCCGGATGTCATGACTAGAAATGCGCGCTTGCTCAGCCAAAATACGCGTCGCTAATTGTTCTGAGGACATTTCAAGCGAGAAAAAGGCAACGACTTTGCCACGGTTCTCAGGGTCTTCAGTTGAAAAGAAGTTCTTGGCGGCATTGAAGGCAATGTTCGTCGCCAAAGCCGTTTTCCCCATTGATGGCCGTCCGGCCAGAATCAACAAGTCTGACTTATGTAAGCCGCCAAGTTTGCGGTCGAGGTCGATGAGGCCCGTCGTCACCCCCGCAAGTGCGCCATCGCGCCGATGCGCGGCCTCGGCCATTCTGACGGCTTGGCCAACGGATTTCTCAAAGTTCTGAAATCCACCCTCAATGGCACCGCTAGAAGCTAAATCGAACAGGCGTTGCTCAGATTTTTCAATTTGGTTATTGGCGGTATCATCAGGCAGCACGTCAAAAGCGTCGTTGACCATGTCATCGCCCAGCGCGATGAGCTGGCGGCGCAGGTGCAGGTCGTAAATCAATTTGCCGTAATCACCCGTATTGATGACTGTGACCACCGAGCCAGCCAATGCAGCGAGGTAATTCATACCCCCGGCAGCGATAATCGCTTCATCTCGCTCGAGGTAAGTTTTGAGCGTCACGGGGTTAGCTTGGTGGCCCTGTTCCAGCAGGCGTACACAGGACTCATAGATCCGTGCGTTAACGGGGTCTGAGAAGTGTTCGGCAGCGAGAAAGTCCGACACCCGTTCGTAGGATCGATTATTCATCATAATCGCGCCCAATAACGCCTTTTCCGCATCGATGTTCTGCGGCGGCGCGCGAAAAGCCGAGGACACGGAGCCGCCTGTGTCGATCGGTTTCAGTATGGGGGTGTTCATGAGGTCGTCTTAGTAAGTACTTACTGCGCAAGCAACGAACTTACGCGTTTGAGGCTATATTTTTTTTTCACCCTGTGAATTGAGGGGATAGTGGGGGCAGTCCGGGTTGTGTGGAGTGTCCGACGAATGATCAAGTTACTGATCGCTCATTTTCCGACCCCATGGCGTGCTATGGCTGGCCCAGAAACTATAGCCATCGATGTAATATGACCGACTCGCCTGTCCCATCCCCCTCGCTGTGGACGCCCCTTAAACATCCTGCTTTTCGCAACCTGATGGCGGCGATGGCCGTGTCTAATACTGGCTATTGGATGCAAACTGTCGCGGCGGCCTATCTGATGCGGCTTTGGACCAATGGCGACCCCTTCATGGTCTCGCTTGTTCAAAGCGCGCTGTTCATTCCACCCGCCGTGCTCCTGCTTCCAGCCGGGGCATGGGTCGATATGCTTGATCGCCGCAAGTTCATGATCTTCTCACAGGCATGGATGATGGTTGCCGCCCTGGCGATTACGGCGCTCGTCCTGGCCGACATTCAAAGTGGCTGGGGCCTGTTGGCGCTCTTGACGGTGTTTGCGGTGGGTTTTGCCCTCAACACGCCATCGCAATCGGCAATATGGGCTGACCTTGTGGGCATTAAAGAAGTGCCGCAAGCCATTGCGATATATTCGCTGACGAATAATGGCGCACGCATTCTCGGGCCATCAATTGCGGGTGGTTTACTTCCGGCATTTGGCGCTGTCAGCGTCATGGCCTTCAATGCGCTGAGTTACCTTGGCGTGATTGCCGCGCTCTATACCTGGAAACCTGCGCCGCGACCGCGCGGTGCGCCCAAATCGTTTTTGGCGCTGCTTTTTGGGGGCATCGCCTATGCCCGCCAGTCAGCGCTGTATCGTGCTGTGCTGATTCGGGGAGGGCTGTTTTTCACCTCATCGTCAATTCTGCTGGCACTTTTGCCCGTGAAAGTCCTGAAAGCGGATGACTTCGGTACGGTCTTCAGCTTCATGGGCCTTGGCGCAATGCTGGGTGTGTTTTGTTACCCGCGGTTCTCGCACCGGCACTCACGCGATTTTATTGTGTCGTGGGCGGTGGGCGTAAACGCGCTGGCGTTAATGAGTATGGGTTTGGTGACGTCAGTTCCTGCACTAGGGCTGCTCACACTTGCTTTTGGTTTTACATGGTTCTTCGTGATGTCGGCGATGCAAATCGGGGCACAGATGGTATTGCCCGATGAACTGCGCGGGCGTGGCTTAGCACTCTTGAATTTGGTATTGATGAGCGGCTATGCGTTTGGCTCGCCGCTGTGGGGCAGCGTGGCGCGCCTGACAAACCCAAATCAGGCATTTGTCATTGCCGGGGTGGTGTCACTGCTGTGCCTCACCTTGACGTTCCGAATGAAGCTGCCAGCCGACAAAACAGGTTAACTGTTAAGACTGTGCGCGAAAATCAACCACGTGCACATCGCCAGCCTCGGTGCCTGCCAGCAAGCGATCACCATCGGGGGTCCACGCCAACACCGTCACGGGGCTTGGCTCTTTCTCTTTCGGCGGCTCGACGATTGATATCACATGCGGGCTGGCGGGCTGGCCCACAATGACCCTACCGTTCTCGAACCCGGCAGCGATGGCATCGAGTTTAGGGTGCGCGCGTACAGCGGTGACGGGCGGACCGTTGACGATGCCACCAAATTCAGATGGGGCCTTGCCCATGGGGCCGCCACCTGTGAAGGGCCAGCAGATGACGGTGTCAGCCCCGCCGGTCGCTAACAGGTGCCCGCGTTTGGCGAATGACATCGCGCGGATTTTGGCGGCGTAGCCCTCCATGCGAAAATGCTGACCGTCAGATAGCCTCCATCCGTGCAGAGAGTTTTCCTGCATCGCTGAGACGACATAGTCGCTATCGGGGCTCCAGGCGAGCTGAAGGTGCGAACCTTTCCACGGCAAAACCTGCGGTTGGCCATCTTTTGCGGCCAACCAATACAGGTTCACCGCGTTGTAGTGTGATACGGCAATGCGTTTGCCCTTGGGATTGATCGCAAGGCCGCCCACTGAGGTTTCAAGCTTGATCTGGCGTGGGGTATCGCCCTTTTTCTTGCCGAGAATAAAAGCCTCTTTTCCTGAGGCATAGGCGCGAAAGCCAGTTTCTGAGTGACTGACGGTGTGCTCAACCCACTTGCGTCCGAGATCAGCGACGACTTCTGTACTACCGTCAATATGCACTTTGAAAAGTTTACCGTCATCGCCCCCCGACAAATGTGCTCCGGCATCACAGTCGGGGGCAAAACACAACGCACTGCCTTTGTGAATATCGAATGGTTTAAACCCCTTTGACGCTTCCGTCAGATCGAGGACGCGCACCGTTCCATCGCCAAAGGACGCCACAAAATATCGGCTATCAGGTGTTGCCGCAGCACCGACGGCAAAGGCATCGATTGACCACGATAGCCCCTTGCTCTCAACCAGTGGGGCGCCAGAGGCCATCAGGCTTAGGCCATCTGACAGGCAACGAAACCTGTTTTCAGTGCTTCAACATCAAGATCACGGCCGATGAAAACCATGCGGCTTTGGCGCTTATCTTTGGCGGGCCACGGACCGGTGAAAGCACCTTCCGACATCATGTGGACGGCTTGAAATACATAGCGGTTGTTCGCATCCGCCAGATTCAGAATGCCTTTGGCGCGTAAAATTGTTGGGCCTTTCGACATCAACACATCGCCAATCCACTGGTCGAATTTTGCCGGGTCTAATGGTTTGTCTGAACTCAGCGAAACGCTGTCCATATCCTCGTCGTGATAATGTTTGTGGTGATGATGGCCATGGTCGTGGCCGTGATGATGATGGTCGTGATCGCCTTCTAAGAACGCGGGGTTAATCTCGACAATGCGGTTCAGGTCGAAGCTGCCTTGATCAAGGATTTTGTTAATATCGATTTGGCAGCGTTCAGTTTTGTGAATCTTCGCAAACGGATTGAGCGAACGCAGTTTGTGTTCGACGGCGGCCAATTCTTCGGCTGTGACCGCATCAACCTTATTCAACAGCAAAACATCTGCAAACGCGATTTGGTCTTTCGCCTCGGGGCTATCGGCCAGGCGCTGCAAAACGTGCTTGGCATCAACCACGGTTAATACAGAATCAAGCTTGGTGCGTTTTTTGACATCCTCATCGGCAAAGAATGTTTGAGCAACGGGTGCGGGGTCAGCGAGTCCGGTGGTCTCGACTAAAATCGCGTCGAACTTATCTTTGCGCTTGAGCAGCCCGCCAATGATGCGGATCAGGTCGCCGCGCACGGTGCAGCAAATGCAGCCGTTGTTCATTTCAAATACTTCTTCGTCAGCGCCAACCACGAGATCGCTGTCTATGCCGATTTCGCCGAATTCATTGACAATCACCGCAAATTTTTTGCCATGATCTTCCGACAACACGCGATTAAGCAGCGTCGTTTTCCCAGCGCCTAAATAACCGGTGAGGACGGTAACGGGGATTTGCTGAGTCATGACACTGTGCCTTAAGGGTGAGCGATCAGGGCGTTATATAGGCGCAAGGATCTTATATTTCACTGTCAGAAACGAAAACGGCGCAGGAGGTAAGTCCTGCGCCGGTCATCTTGTTGTCGCGACCTTGAGTTAAGCAGCTGGCGCTTCTTCTGCCGGCGCTTCGCCTGCTTCGGCTGCTTCGGCTTTAGCACTTTCGCCAAGCAACTTCTCGGCATCTTCGGGGCGCTCGAGCATGCTGGCAGCCTGTGCGGCATCCAGGTCAGCTTTTTCCAATGAACGCGCGACGGTCACTTCGATTGTAACTTTCACGTCAGCGTGCAGGCGCACCGGAATTTTAGTGACGCTGAGAGTTTTGATCGGGTTTGCCAGCACAACATGGCTGCGATCAACTTTGAACTTTTTCTCGATCAAGGCGTCGGCAATATCACGGGCACTGACCGAGCCATACAGTTGACCACTTTCGCCGGCTTGACGGACCAGGACCAGCTTATAGCCCTCCAGTTTACCAGCAACACCTTGCGCTTCATCACGGCGCACAACGTTGAGCGCTTCCAATTCGGCGCGCTTGCTTTCGAAATAGGCCATGTTTTCTTTGTTTGCGCGCAAAGCCTTTTTCTTCGGCAATAAGAAGTTGCGCGCAAAGCCTGGCTTTACGTTCACAACTTCACCCAGCGCACCTAAACGCTCAATACGTTCCAATAAAACAACTTGCATCACACGCCTCCTTGCGGCGGGACACTCAAGCGGTCCCGTAGCTTTAAAAAATGATCTGCCACACCTGCGCCAACCAAAATCGCAAACGACACCGTCGCCGTCGACAAGGCCAGCATATAAAACCCCACCAGCCAGAAGCTGGCGTTCGCTTTTCGTCCGATAGCGCTATGGACCAAGCTGAGGCCCTGTAACACCAGCGGCAAACACAACACACCGGCGGCATTCTTGGCGATGAAACTGATATCGCCGTGGGTAAACCACCCCACCAGAATCGCCGCCCAAAACACCGCCAAAAACCAACCTGGCACCACCATTTGGCGATACGCAGGCTTTGGCTCCAGCGCGCGGCCCAAGCGCATCAAAATTGCCTGGGCGACTGCAGCGCTTACGATTGCTCGCAAGCACCAATTCCATCCGGCAGCGCCGGGCAGGAACAACGCTGTGGCTTTAAGTGTCTCGAGTGCTGCCGCCACCCGTGCAGGGTCGGCCGTCGCACGCCCAGAAACCTCAGCCAAGGCTTTCTCAATCCCGGCC
>JANLSL010000211.1:0-2574 GCA_031362385.1 Alphaproteobacteria bacterium
GGGTACCATAAGCAACCGAGAAGCCGGCGTTAGGATATGCTGATGCTGGCAAGGGGCTACCATTGCCAAAGGTCGCAGCAACAGCCGCGCAATTGGTAGATGAACTGCCAATCAGGTTGGCAGCAGTTAAATGGCACCAAAACAACTGGGCTTCTGGCTCGTTGTTGGCTGAGGTTGCCGCAATAGCTGTCGCGCCAACACCTGTCAGGGCATCCATGGTTACGGTCGTAAGCGCTGTGGTTCCAACTTGCCCGTTGCCGCCGCCGTTGCCAGTGGCGGCACTCAGTCGTGCAACCGCTTGGTTAAAGTCACCAGGGACGGCTTGGAATCGGTCAGCAAACGTAGACACAGCCGCGCGTGTCGCATCGATATTCGTGATTAAATTCTTTTGTCGGCTGCTGTTGATCAGCTCCTGACCTTTGAGAATACCGCCGATGATCAGGCCGATGATGATCAGCACGATCGACATTTCAATCAGCGTGAAGCCCTTCTGGGCTGCGCTGCGGTTCGAAAGATTAGACATAGATACCCCCATTAATGGACCTGTTCGGAACCTGGCCTAAAAGGCTCCTTCAGGCCCGTTCTCTCATTCTTAGCTAGCATAGGCTACGCGTTAATTCTAGCTGATTCAAGCGCCCAAACCCGGCCAAATCTGTATTCGCAATCAGGGGGTTACATTATTTGTGAGGGGCCGACTCGAGGCTGTGTTGCAAGCCTGCTTTTTGCTCTGATTCGGCAATAAATTGGGCCATAAATATTAGCTCTTGTGGGGGGGTATCGGGTGTTGCTTTTTCGAGTGCGCGCTTCATTCCTGCGGCCGCACCTGCATAGTCGCCGTACTTCGCGCGCAATAGCGGCGCAAGCTGATAGGCCAGAATGTTCATCTCAGACCACTTGGTATTGGCCAACTGATCAGCCAGTTTGATGGCCAATACAGGATTCTTTATGCGGCGGTCGGCGATTACGATGGCCTCACGCAGCCATTGCGCGCGGTTCACGGGGTTAAGAGTTACAGCGCGCGACACAAACTGAACAAGGTCCTCGCGCCCGGAGGCATTGGGCGTTGAAGCGAAATAGCCCATCGCCAGCGCTAATTGAAACTGGGCGCGCGAATCAAGTCTATCAAGCAACTCGAGCCACGGCACAACTTGGCTCATATCGTAGTCAGCCATGCGGGTTGTGCGGCCCCCAGTATCGCCAAAATTTTGGACCTGAAGCGCATAGGCCCGATGCAAGAATTGCTCGTCGCCAAAAGACGCCATCGCCACGCTGCGATCAGTCGGGGGTGCTGGAACAATATCCCACGGATCGGGGATTCCCCGAATAGCTTCACCAAGCCAGAGCTGTACCGCCAGGGCTGCGATGAGTGATGCAATCAAAAGGCGGGTCATAGATTAGAATTGTTTGCGATTAAGATCATAACCAGCAGCGAGCAACAGAATAACCACATATACCAAGGCCTGGGCGCTGAGTGTCATCGCCGCTTCCAGTGGTGGCGGGCCGTAAATCAGCCAGTTACTTTGTCCAAACAAGTCAAGCCGCGGCAGAGCGAGGGTAAGAAAGTCCATGTACGGATTTAAGACGCTATTGATGCCCGTGCGCTGGCGGTACTGGGACATGACGATTCCCAGCACAAAACCTAACGAGCGTGTGAGCGCATAAAAGCCAGCCGCTGCAAAGATGGTCGGAACTGACCGTGCGAATGTCAGGCCGCAGAACATCACAAACGCAACCACCACCAAGCTTTCGAGGGCGACAGAAGCCGCCCACATTAAAGCGCCCCACATGCTGGTCGAAAGCGCTGCGACGACGATACCAACCGGGATTAATAATAAAACAGCAACAAGCGCCATGCCAAACCAATAGGCCGCCAGGAAGCCGCCGCGTGAAATTTCACGCGACAAGATCGCCTCGATCTCGCGGGTTTCGATCAGCTTCTCAATATGAAAGGCGACAAAAACAATGAGTCCGAGGACAACCACGATGCGTGCAGCGCTTGCGGCATACACGGCTGCCGTCTCGCGGGCCTCGACGATCACCGCGCCGCCCAGAAAAACTGCCACGCCTAAAACCGCAGCGAATAACACAAATAGTGATTGAAATAGACGATCACGCAGTGCCGTCATCAACACCAACCGGATGGTCGGTGGCATCTTGAGCCTAAAACTGAACACCAGATGTCTCTATGTTTTAGCGTTCAGCCGCCGCCTAAAATGCAATAGGCCGTGGGTCGGGGGTAAATGTTTTATATAGGCGGATGTCCTCGTCAGCGATGGTATCGCGGTCATTGACCACTGTGGCGCGAATAAACACAACCAACTCGGTGACACTTGAGTTGCGCAAGTTTTGGCTAAGCGCACTGCCCAACACCGGAATATCCATACCAATAGGAATACCTTCGCGCTGATTGTCAGAGGTATCTTGCATCAGGCCGCCCATGACGATGGTTTGGCCTGACTCCATTGCCACAACTGAATCCAGCTCGCGCGCATCGATGATGGGTATTTGTGAGGAAATACCCGATGCACTGCCCGCGGGAATTTGTGACAAGGCAACGGGAACGGCGGGGTCTTC
>JANLSL010000235.1:0-3206 GCA_031362385.1 Alphaproteobacteria bacterium
CCCGCGTGTCCGTTGCGCCATCTACACTCGCAAGTCATCCGAGGAGGGCCTTGAACAAGACTTCAACTCACTGGATGCACAAAGGGAAGCCTGCGAGGCTTATATTAAATCTCAGCGTGGTATGGGCTGGTCAGCCCTTGCAACACATTACGATGATGGCGGAATCTCAGGCGGAACGCTCGCCCGCCCGGCCCTGCAGCAGCTTCTGACGGATATCGACGAGGGCAAGGTTGATCTGGTGGTGGTCTACAAAGTCGACCGCCTGACCCGTTCGCTGGCCGACTTCGCGAAAATTGTAGAACGGTTCGAGGCGCGGGGCGCATCGTTCGTGTCTGTCACCCAGCAGTTCAATACATCCACCTCCATGGGCCGGTTGACTCTGAACGTGCTGTTGTCGTTTGCGCAGTTTGAGCGCGAGGTCACGGGCGAACGCATCCGCGACAAGGTCGCGGCTTCGAAGAAGAAAGGCATGTGGATGGGCGGGCAAGTGCCGTTGGGGTTCGACCTCAATGACAAGAAGCTCGTGATCAACCCTGCCGAGGCCAAGGTCGTCAGGGCTCTGTTTGCTCTTTATCTCGAACTCGGCACAGTTAACGCGCTCTTGGCCCAAGCCAATCGCCAAGGGCTTGTCTCAAAGCTTCGCAAGTGCGGCGATGGCCGCACAACCGGCGGCAAGCCATTCACCCGTGGTCATTTATATCAACTTCTCGGGAACCCGCTCTATGCTGGCGATGTTGCACACAAAGGTCAGGTTTACTTAGGCCAACACAACGCGATCATCGACCGCGCAACATTTGATGCCGTCCAGCAACAGCTTTGCGGCAACGCGGTCAATCGCAGATCAGTAACCAACTCCGCCGCACCGCACCTATTGACCAGCTTGGTTTACGACGCAAATGGAGAGCGCCTAAGCCCCACTCAGTCAAACAAGAAAGGCAAGCGCTATCATTATTACACGTCAAAACGTCTTGCTGATGGTTTGGCTACTAATAAATCTGGATGGCGACTTCCAGCGAAGGAACTTGATCGCATCGTTGTCGATGGTGTTGCAGAATTTCTTCGTGACAAAAATCGCATCATCGACACCCTCAGCCTTGGGCACATGCGGCCCGATCAATTGAAGCTGGTCCTATCTCGCGCTGAAGCCACTGCTGCTCAGCTTGCTGATCGCAAGGTGCTCAGGCCACTCCTCGACCGAGTCACAGTCGCAGTTGATGAGGTTAAAATTGATTTGAAACAGTTTGATATTCAGCAAACCATCGCTCCTGACGAACCAGGACAATACTCAGAGTCCGACGCCATCATATCGCTGAACATACCAACGCAACTTCGCCGACGCGGCGTTGAAACAAAGCTGATTATTGAAAGCAAAAACAGAGGTCGTCGCGAACCAGACTCATCGCTCATCACAGCAGTCGCCCAAGCTCACACTTGGTGGGATGATTTAACGACCGGGAAAATCTTATCGATCAAAGATCTGGTCGCGCGCGACAAGATTGACAGCGGTGATCTCAGCCGTACTCTCGCATTGGCTTTCTTGGCCCCGGATATCGTCGAGGCCATTCTTGACGGGCGCCAGCCGGTCACACTCACAACCACTCGCCTCAAACGCATCGGCGTATTGCCCCTGGATTGGCCAAGCCAGCGCCAAAAACTTGGGTTCGCCCCTTAACACGGCCTTCAATAGCCCTTTAACGCCATTTCAAAGTGTTGGACTCAAAAAAGGGCCTCCAGAGACTTTTGCCTGAATCTGTGTTTTTTAGCGAAACGTCACTCTCTCTGGTGCGCCCGACAGCGCCAGAAGCGCCCGTTTAGCGGGCTTTTTAAGGGCAAAAATTTTGGCTCTCGGTTCGTAAAAAAATGATTGGTAGCGCGGGAGGGATTTGAACCCCCGACCAACGGATTATGATCCCGCTGCTCTACCCCTGAGCTACCGCGCCATACCAACATGGGCCACGCCGGGTGTGCGCGTGGGCCACGACAAGAAGTGCCGAGTATTTACGGGCCGTCCCCCTGAAAGTCAAACACCGTGCAGATGCCCTCAAAAGCCTGGGAAACTGCCGCATTCCGCGTGGAATGGCTGGCCCCATGGGCGGCGATAGATTAGCTTTTGCGCACTCATTACAACTCCACTCCTTACAACCCCCAGGCACCACCCCAGCCCCGCCCTGATGCGCATTGCTTTTTTGTATAACCACGATGCCACCCACCAGGTTGCCCATAGCGCCGGGGTGATTGCCGCCTTGGCTGCGGCCCGGCCCGATATAGAAATCTCCATCCTGGCAACATCGGATGCATTAATTGATGCCGTGCGCAGCATCTGCGGCGCTGCGCGATGTTCATTTGTGAAACTGGGGGTGCCCGCGTGGCACCAGCCGTTCTTGCGCGTGGCCGATGCGCTTGTGCCACTGAGCCGGATTGATCACTTGCGCTCTAACGCAAAACTGTTGGGCAGCTTCGATGCTGCGGTCGTGACTGAACGTACCAGCTTGTTATTACAGGGTTTACCCGCGTGCCGGAATTTGAAAATAATCTATATCAGTCATGGCAGCGGTGATCGGTCGATTGGGTTTAAGCCCGACATGGGGCGCTTTGATCTGATGTTGTTGTCAGGCGAAAAACTAAAGCAGCGGTTTTTGGCGCTGGGCATTTCGTCGGCTGATAAAATAAAAGTGGTGGGGTACCCGAAGTTCGATGCCCTTGCCACGCCAGCCCACCCACGCACGTTCTTTGAAAATAACAAGCCGACGGTTTTGTATAACCCGCACCACGAACCGCATTTGTCGTCGTGGTACGATATGGGCACGGCGGTGCTGGATTATTTCTTGGCCTGTGCCGACTACAACCTTATTTTCGCACCCCATGTGATGCTATTTAAGCGTCGCTGGCATACCTCGCTGGAGTGGGCGTCCGTCAGGCTGCGGCGTGAGGTGGCGCAGAAATACCGTACCGCAAAAAATATCCTGATTGATACCGGCAGCCCCGCCAGTAGCGACATGACCTATACCAACGCGGCTGATATTTATCTGGGTGATGTCAGTAGCCAGGTCTATGAATTTCTGCGCACCCCCCGCCCATGCATTCATATCAATGCGCACGGCGCACAATGGCAGGCCGATCCCAACTATTACTTTTGGACGCTAGGGCCAGTGATTGAAAAAATTTCTGATCTTGATGCGGCGCTGAAAACCGCCGTGACCGAGAAA
>JANLSL010000238.1:0-4675 GCA_031362385.1 Alphaproteobacteria bacterium
TGCGCCGGCCAGAAGTTGCTGCAGAACTTAAGGCTCTTGGCGCTGATGCCGTCATCCTTGATCATGATGACCCGGCAGTCTTAACCGAGCGTGTGCGGCAAGCCACGAACAGCGCGACCCTGAAACTCGGGTTTGATATGGTCGCGGGGCCTGCGACAGGGCGCATGGCCAGTTGCCTTTCTGAGGGTGGGACCCTCGTGAACTATGGCTTTATCTCAGGACACCCCTGCCAGATCGAGTTTTACGAATTATTCCAGAAAGATGTCAGCTTGAAGGGCATGAGCACCGCGCGCGGCATGGCCAAGCGCAACATGAACGAACTACGCGCCATCTATGCCAAGCTGGCCGGCATGATTGCACAAGGCCAAATGCATGCGGCCATCGCCGGCACATATACGCTTGACCGCGCTGCCGACGCATTCAAACACGCAGCACAAACCGGCGCAGAGCGCGAAGGTAAAATAATTCTGCTGCCCAACGGTTAAGAACGATTACTTCACAAGTGTGCAGTTGGCCTCACCAAAGGGGCCGGTGACCGCAAGGCGTGAGGCATCAGCCGATCCAAACGCACCGAGACGTTCAAATTTTTTGTTTTCCTCGGTCGCCAGCAACATCAATGTTGGGCGGCTGTTGCCTGCGCGCGAAATCAAGTTCAACAGCTTGACGTTAATCTTCAGCGGCTCTTTGTGTTTTGTGGTGATGGTGAACTCACCGCCTTGGTCATGGATCGGGATATCGTCATAGCGATCATACCCTGGCTTGGCATCGGGGTTGCGCACAATCATGAAGCAGCTAAACGGCCTGGCCTTGTAAGCAACCTCGGGCAAGCCCAACCCGTTGCCTTGCATCACCGAGCCGTCATCACGCCTCATGATAGAATTTGTGGTCAGCGAAAGCGGGCTGAGAATAATGTGATCGGAAAGTTTTATTTTCTCGTTCATGCCGGGCGGCTGGTAGTGGCAACTCTCAGCACGCTGTACGCCATCAAAGCTTTCGCCGAATGCTTTCCAGAAAACCGCGCAGCCCTCGGGCAGTTTATCCATAGTGGCGGGCGAGAAGTTTTTCAGCTTTGAGGGGTTCTGATGCGCACCTAAAGCTTTGTCCGCGTCCTTACCTCGGAACGCATAGATGTCGGTGATCACTTGGGTGGCGGCACTATCGGCGCGGTGCACATAAATACGTTGGCGATAGACTGACGTCGGGGGCTCGCCCAAATACTGCTCGACATACGTTACGTTGGGCCCAAAGGCAGGCAGCTCAACTTTTTTGAAAATCTTCAGTCGCCGCGCTTCCCAGCCTTCTTGCGGGACTTTGTAGCGCTCTTGTTCATTGACCTGATTTGCGTTGTCATACGACCCATCCCACAGCATGCCCAAGCGCGCGGCGTCTTGTTCCAGCATGGTCTGAGCGTCTTGCGCACTGGCGGGCGTGAGGACCAGCGCTACTGCAAAAGTGAGAGCCAATTGATTGAGAACCACGCCACCCTCGTCATTCAGCCCGGCATGCGGGTGACTTAAATTAAGCTCACCCAAGCATATCAAACGCAGGTGCTGCGCATAAGCCCCGATAGCCTGGGTACAGAATTGCAACCCCTGGGGCCTGATGATACGGTGAAGAGCTTTGGATTGGGAAAAATCACGTGCGCCGTTTGGCTATCGCCCTCATTGGACTGTTGCTCGTGCTGCCACCCCTGGCTGGCGCAATGGCCTCGGCGTTGGGGTACACAACAGCGCATCATCATTGTCACAACCTGATGCACGGGGATGAGGCCCAAACCCCAATGCCAAATCCAGCGCATCACGATGACAATGCGCCGCTGATCGATCCGTTCCAGTGCGATGATTGCCACATTGCGATGGCGGCGATTGTGGTTGTGCCACTGATACTTCCGCTGCGCCCCGTGGTTAGTTTTAGCTCTGACTTTGCAAAGAGCTTGCAGCCGAGAACGACTCAGCCCCTTTTCCGACCCCCCACCCTCTAGTCCAAATTTGATCGAGTAGGTTTGTTTGCTTGCGTGCAAACGACCCCTTCGTTGTCATTCTTGGATATAGCCCATGCTTCGCATTTTAATTTTGGGATGCGCCCTCCTCGGGCCGCTTTCCGCCACCGCGCAGGACCTTGCGCTGCGCGATGCCGTTCGCCTCACGCTTGAACGCAACCCGCAGCTTCAAGGTCATCGATTCACATTGTCGGCTTCTATGGCGCGGCGCGATCAAGCAGCCTTACGCCCTGGCGTGGACGTCAGTTTGGATACCGAGAATTTCTTGGGCACCAATAGAATCTCCAGCTTCAACGATACCGAAATCACCCTCAGACTCGGGACGGTCCTCGAACTTGGCAGCAAACGCGAGCGCAGGATTACGATGGCTGAGCGCGAGCGCGACGTGGTTGCACTGACTCAAGATGCGCAACGACTTGATATCTTGGCCGATGTCACCCGCCACTTTGTTTCCCTGCTCGAGTCCCAACACGAAAAAGCGCTGGCTGATCAGGCCGTGGGTTTGGCGATACGCGCCGGAGAAATTGTCAAGCAACGGGTCAACTCAGGGCGCGCGGCAGTTATCGAACAAACCAACGCTGAATTAGCAACAATGGATGCGCGCCGCGACCTTGCGCGCGCCACCACGCGCGTGAGCGAAAATTGGGCCAAGCTTGCTGCGGCATGGGGCGGAACGCCTGAGCAGACCGGACGGGCCACGGGCGAACTGTTTGATTTGCCGGTCATCGGTGACTTCGCTGGGCTATCAAAGCTGATCGAGCAGAATCCAGATATTGCAAAGTTCGCCTCTGAACGCCGGGTGGCGGAATCAGCACTGCGGCTGGCCGAAGCTGCCCGAACGCCCGATCTGAGTATCTCGGCTGGTGTGCGCCGGCTGCAGGCTGATCGATCACAGGCCGCCGTCTTGTCGCTGTCGGTCCCCTTGGGCACCAGTGGGCGAAGCCGCCCGTTTGAAGATGAAGCGCGCAATCGCTTAAGCGCTGTTGAGTTTGAAGAAGCCGCACGGCGCAATCAGTTGCTCGCGACACTTTTTGGCCTTCATCAACATCTTTTGCAAAAGCGCAGTGAATTCAACGAACTGCGTGACAAAGCCGTTCCGCTTGCTGAATCAGCAGTGAAAGCAACCGAAGATGGCTTTCGTGCTGGGCGATTTTCGCTGTTCGACCTTACCTATGCTCAGCAGCGCCTCATTATTTTACGCCGTGACGCCATTGGCGCAGCGGCGTCATTCCATTTGCTGATTTTGGAAATCGAGCGCCTGACCGGGCGCAGTGCTGCGGATATGCCATCTCAAGCGACGCCGATCGAAAGGACTTCCAACAATGCGCGCTAAAAATCTTGATATGAAAACGCTGGCGATACTGGGCATCGTGGCCGTTGGCATCGTCCTTGGCGGGCTGATCCTGACCATTGAGTCAGACAGCCATAGTCATGACCACAAGGTTGAAGGCGATGACTTCGAACGTGGGCCTCATGATGGGCGACTTCTGAGAGATGGCAAAACAGCCATTGAAGTCACTATTTTTGAGAAAGGTGTGCCCCCTGAATTTCGTGTCTATGCCTATACAGATGAACAACCGCTTGAACCCACAAAGGTGAAGCTTGCTGTTCAGACGAATCGTCTGGGCGGGGAAGCCCATCAGTTCGCATTTAAGCCCGAAGCCAATTATTTGCGTGCCCAGGAAAGCGTTGTTGAACCGCATTCATTTGACGTGAATGTCACTGCGACAATCGACGGCAAGGCCCACACGTGGACCTATGCCGCGTATGAGGGCAGGGTTGAAATCTCACCGCAAGCGGCCGCAACCTCAGGCATCAAAACTGAAATCGCTGGGGCCGCCACGATCCGCGAGACTGTCATTTTAACCGGCCAATTGACTGTTGACCGCACGCGCGCAGCACAGTTGAGGGCACGGTTTCCAGGAGTCCTGAAAGAGTTGAGGAGCCCTTTGGGCGCAAACGTTGCCAAAGGTGACACCATCGCCATCGTTGAAAGTAACGATAGTTTACAAAGCTATACCATCAAAGCGCCCTTTGACGGAACCATCATCACTCAGAATGCGAGCGTTGGTGAAACAGTTGGTGATGCCCCGTTTGTTGAAGTTGCTGATCTGCGCAAGATCGTCGCTGATCTGCAGGTCTTCCCGCGCGACGTCACCAAGCTAGAGCGCGGTCAAGCGGCCCGCATCACTTCAATTGATGGCAGCGGACATGCCGATGGCATGTTGAGTGTGATCGCGCCCACCACCCAAGCCGGATCACAGGCTGTTTCGGCCCGCGTGCTTATTGATAACTCTGAAAATTTCTGGCGACCGGGGATGTTGATCGAAGCCCACGTAACCACCGGAGCAAAAGAAGTTCCGCTTGCCGTTAAAACCTCAGGTCTTCAGCAGTTTCGTGACTTTCAGGTGGTGTTCGCGAAAGTTGGCAACGTCTACGAAGTCCGGATGCTCACACTCGGCGTAACAGACGGCGAGTCGATTGAAGTGCTCAGCGGCCTCGCACTTGGCACGACCTATGTTTCTGGAAACAGCTACTTGATTAAAGCCGACATCGAGAAATCTGGCGCAAGCCACGATCATTAAGGACACGGTCATGTTAGAGCGGGTTATATTATTTTCGCTACAGCAACGCTGGTTCGTCATGGCCGCAGTTGTGGCATTGGCGGTTCTTGGC
>JANLSL010000265.1:0-3772 GCA_031362385.1 Alphaproteobacteria bacterium
GCGGTGAGTGACCGCGCGATTTTGCACGGACGATTGGCGCACATCACACCTAACACCGCCAGGACGATAAAAACCGCCGCGCTATGGCTGGTGATATGGCTGACGCCAGTGGCGGCCTGTTGGCTGTGGCTGGGACCAAACCATGTGTTCACAACATTAAGCACGTTTTTCAGCCAGGCTGCCGTGGTGACGTTTGGCGGGGCTTATGCGGTGCTGGCCTATGTCGCCCAGCAGGCAGTGGAGGTTTTTGGCTGGCTGAAACCTGGCGAGATGGTGGATGGGTTAGCGCTGGCGGAATCCACACCTGGCCCGCTGATTATGGTGCTGCAATTTGTCGGCTACCTCGCCGCCGCCCGTGCCGACCTTGGTATGTCGAGCGTGTGGGCAGGCGCGATTGGCGCGACACTGACCGTGTGGGTGACTTTCGCGCCGAGTTTTTTATGGATATTTGTTGGCGCACCCTATGTGGAGGCCCTACTGGGCCACCGATGGTTGCATGCCGTACTGTCGTGCATCACCGCCGCGGTGGTGGGCGTGATTCTCAATCTTTCCATGTGGTTTGCGATTCACGTTGTGTTCTCGGTGGTTGAGGACCACACTTTTGGCCTGCTGCATCTCGCCATACCCCAGTGGCACAGTGTTGATGGTGCAGCGCTGCTGATTGCCATGGGGAGTATGTTGGCTCTGCTTCGCTTTCATGTGGGCATTGGCCCAACGTTGGTTGGCGCAGCACTGGTGGGGTTTGTGTACCGCTCTTTCATCACTTGAACAGGAGGCGACGGATATGACACAGGGCATAAACCGCAGATCACTGATCGCCGGTACTGCAATTGCACTGGCCAAACCTGCAGGTGCAGCAACACTCCAAGGAATTGAAACCAAGCCTTGGGGCTTTGACCCCAAAACAATAACCGGGCTATCCGAAAATATTCTGCGCAGTCATTACGACAACAATTATACGGGCGCGGTGAAACGACTGAACACAATCAACGAGCAGTTGGCGGGGTTGGATTTTGCCACCGCGCCCAATTTTACTGTCAATGGCTTGAAGCGCGAGCAACTCGTGGCCATGAATTCGATGATCTTACACGAGCTTTATTTTGCCAACCTGGGCAAAGGCGGTGACCCAGCGGGGATCATGGCCAGCGCACTCGAGCGTGACTTTGGCAGCGTGGCCAAATGGCGCGCGGAATTTTCCGCCATGGGCAAAGCATTGGGCGGTGGCTCGGGCTGGGTGGTGCTATCGTATTCGGCCCGCCTGCAAAAACTTATCAATGTGTGGGCGGCCGATCACACCATGGGTGGGGCTGATGGGCGCCCTATTCTGGCGCTTGATATGTATGAGCATGCTTATCATATGGATTATGGAGCCAAGGCTGGGGCCTATGTTGACGCCTATATGAAAGCGATCAATTGGGACGTTGTGACAGCAGGCTATAAGGCTGCGGCTGGATAAGGTGCTGGAATTTGGTTAGGCTTTGGTGATGGCACACTCAGCTCGCGTTGGCCCCGCCATGAATACCCGCCGCGTCATCGGCTGGATGACACTGGCCGTGTGCGGTGTGCTGGCTTTTCTGATGATCGCGATCTTCGATGGATTACCGCCACTGCCCGTGTTGGCCAGCTTTTGCATCAGCCATGTTTTCTTTTGCATCTTGATTTTGGGCGTAAAGCCCTATCGCGGCCCGTATCAAGAGCCGCTGATTTCCCGGTCGATCAAAGACGAGAGCGAAAAGTAACGACTACTTTCGGTCGAACTCATAAGCACCTGATTTCGGCACCTGGAACACCACAGCGTTGTTGTCATCGCGCGCGCCCGACTCGTGATACCAAATTTTATCTTTGCCAATGATGGTGTGGCCATTGATCGTCATGGCGATTTTGGTTTGTTGCGAAACGATTTTGCATTTGGTTTTGGGAATCTCGCCCATAAACACATCACCGTACTTTTGAAACGGCAAGTCACACGCGGGCGGATAAGGGATCACATCAGCCAACGTCATGGCCTTTACTTTGGCTGGTTCCTGATGTGCGTTAACCCACTTCTCCGGCTCTTTGAGGGTATAAAATTTCATCATGATGGCATTGCGCGCGGGGTCTGGCTTGAATACCCAAATGCGCTGGCGTTGTAATTTGCCTTCGGGCGAGCCCATCGGCCATTGCAGATAAATCACATCGCCCTCAAGGGCGGGGATTTCCACACGCTTAAAAACCGGGAAGAGCAAATCAGGTGTGGCACCTTCCGCCATCGGCCCATCAGCCAGAGCATTGGTGCCCTCATTCACCTGGCGGGTGTTGCTAAAGCTGCCCTGCACCCACGCGAGCAAAGTCGCATGATCGGCGGCCAAGTGCGCGCTCAGTGGTGCCGCTTGCACAGTGCCAATACAACACAGCGCCAAAATTGAAATCACTCTTAGCATGGTGATGGTCCTTATTTTTTCACGCCTACGATACCGCGTGCGGCGAGATCTGCAATCGTGCTTGGCGTGAGTCCGAGCAGGTGAGACAAAACTTCAGCCGTATGTTCAGCCAAAAATGGGGGTGCTGCCATGTTTTTAATAGGTGTTTCCGACATCACAATCGGATTGCGCACCAGTTGGGTTTGAATACCGCCACCGGGATCGGTGTGTTTGACCACGTCGCGCGCCTTGACGTGCGGGTCGGCAAAAACCTGATCGACCGTATAAATCGGGCTGACTGGAACCAGCTCGGCTTCAAGTGCCGCGATAAGTTCTTTCTGGCGGTGCCGCGCAAACAATGGCTTGAGCGCAGCATTGGCCTCGGCGCGGTGGCTGACGCGCGCAGCATTGGTTTGAAAACGTGGATCATCAGCCAAGTGAGGCGTGCCCAGCACATGACACAGGCGCTGAAACTGCGCATCATTGCCGACCGTCACAATGATGTGGCCATCGGCAACCGCGAACGCGCCAAAGGGCACGATATTGACGTGGGTATTGCCAATCCGCGTGGGCACGTGGCCCGAAGTCAGATAATTCTGCGCCATATTGCTCATCATCGCGATGGTGGTATCGAGCAAGGCGACATCAATATGCTGGCCTTGGCCCGTTTGTGCGCGGTGACGCAAGGCAGCGAGCACACCAATCACCGCATACAGCCCGGTGAATAAATCAGACACCCCCACCCCAACTTTCATCGGGTCATCCCCCGGTGTACCGGGCGGGTTTCCAGTCACACTCATCAGCCCACTCATGGCTTGGGCGAGCAAGTCGTAGCCTGGTTTATGAGCATAAGGACCGGTTTGACCAAAGCCGGTGATGGAGCAATAGACGATACCGGGGTGAATTTTTTTGATGGAGTCGTAGTCCAAGCCATATTTTTTCAAGCCGTCGGCTTTGTAATTCTCAACCACCACATCAGACTGCGCGATTAGGTTGCGCACAATGTCTTGGCCCTCGGGTGTTGAAAAATCCACCGCGATTGATTTTTTATTGCGATTGGCCATCAGGTAATAGGCCGCAGCCACCTCATAGCCGTTGGCATCGGTCGCAAAAGGGGGGCCCCAGCCGCGGGTGTCATCGCCCGCACCTGGTTTTTCAACCTTGATGACCTCAGCACCAAAGTCGCCCATGATTTGTGTCGCCCACGGGCCTGCCAGCACGCGGGAAAGGTCCACAACTTTGATATGGTCTAGTGCGCCAGCCATGCCATCCTCATGAGAGCGTCGTGCGGAAAAGTGGATCCCGGTTTTCCGCGAAAACGACGCGACCAAACAATACCTTAGAGCAAGCAGCCCAATTCTAACTTAACGCCG
>JANLSL010000274.1:0-2914 GCA_031362385.1 Alphaproteobacteria bacterium
TCAAAAGCGGGGTGAAATCGCTTGCGCTGGTGGGCTGGGCCGATAGTCTCCGGCCACTTTGAATAGGCCACGCCATGACCACAGCCAAATTGCCACGCATTCGCTTGAACCCCGGCGCGCACAAACGCCTCAAAACCGGCCATCCCTGGATTTATTCCAACGAGGTGGTGATGGACGCCGCTGCCAAGGCGTTGCCACCCGGGAGTGTAGTCACGGTTGAAGATGCAGGCGGCGCGCCTTTGGCTACCGCCCAGTTCAATCCTAAACCCCTCATCAGCGGGCGGATCTTGGAAAATAAACCGGACGTCGTGATCAACGCTGCGTGGTATGAGACGCGGCTTAGCGCGGCTTTAAAGTTGCGACAAAAAATCAGCTCTGAGAATTATTATCGCTGGGTCCATGCCGAGGGCGACAATCTGCCTGGCCTGATCGTGGACCGCTTTGGCGATGTGGTGGTGATGCAACCGAACACGGCAGGCATGGACTGCGCTGTGCCTGATATTGTGACCGCGATTCAAAAGCTTGTTGCGCCAAAAGCGATCATTGTTCGCGGCGATTCATCATTTCGAACTCTTGAGGGCCTGGGCGATTCCACACGTCTCCTCGTGGGCGAGGTCAACGGGCCCATTGAGGTGCGGGAAAATGGGCACACATTTTTTGCTGATCTGATGGGCGGCCAGAAAACGGGCTGGTTCTTCGACCAGCGTGACAATCGTGCGTTCGTGGCAACCTTCGCAAAATCTGCAACCATGCTTGACCTTTACACTCACACGGGCGGTTTTGCAGTTTCTTGCGCTGTCGCAGGCGCCAAAAGCGTATTAGGCATTGATGGGTCCGCCTTGGCTTTGGAGTTGGCAACCCGGTCGGCTGCGGCCAATAAACTCTCAAACACCTGCACATTCCAGCGCGCCGATGTTTTTGATTTTCTCACCGCAGCGATGCAGCGCAAAGATAAGTTTGATGTCGTGGTTGCAGACCCGCCTGCGTTCGTCAAATCGCGCAAGGATTTAAAACCTGGCCTGCAGGGGTATCGCAAACTTGCGCGCATGTGTGCCGGCGTCACCGCACCTGGTGGCGTTTTGTTCATTGCGTCATGCAGTCATAACGCGCCCCTGAACGAATTCACTGAAGCGGTTATTCGCGGCATTTCTGATGCCAGCCGTTCAGGGCGCATTTTGAAAACGTCAGGTGCTGGCGTCGATCATCCTGCCCATTTGCAACTGCCCGAAAGCGCATACTTGAAAGCGCTCACCATCGCGCTTGATTAGAGCGAGCCGCGCTTTATCGGAATCAAACGGCTCGCTCTAACTGTTTGTTGGAGCATCGCTTTTGCCGAAAACCGGAAGGCCACTTTTCGGCGCGATGCTTTAGCCGCGCTTTGTCACAACAACCAGTAATCCTGGTACGTCAATATTGCGTTCACGCCGGAAAGACGCCGGTACCAAGCGCACCACACTTAATCGGGCTGATGCAGCGACAGATTCTACATAGGCGACTTTATGGCTAAATCTTTGATCAGGGCCTAAGCTATAGTCAGCTGAGCCATGAGCTTGCAGGGTAAACACCACTACGCCGCCATCAACCAGCGCCTGGGCGGCGGCTTTCATCGCTGCATTTAAATCGCCCACATAAACCAGAACATCAGCGGCTAGGATAAGGTCAAAACAGTTAGGCTGTTGTGCAAGCGCATCAATCAATGATGCTTTGGTCAATGTGTCATAGATATTTTTACGCGCAGCCTCCGCCAACATCCCGGCCGACAAATCAATACCGTCTAACCGCGCGACCTTATCGCGGATGGCTGCCCCCATCAGCCCGGTGCCACAGCCCAGATCAAGGCAGCGCTGAAAGTGCCGTTGTGGAAATAGTTCATCAATTGCCAAGCGAATCTGTTGCGGAGCGCTGTATTGCAAGCCTTCAACCAATGCCTGGTCGAAGCGAGGGGCGTATTGATCGAACAAACGTTCGACGTAGGCGGGGGTTATATCTTGTACGTGGTCAGCAGCATTCAAAGCGACAAGGCGGGGGTTGGCCCCCATCGAGTCTGTTGGATCGAGGAGTAAATAGGCCCTGAGTGCGTTAATGGCTTCATTCGGCTGACCGGCGTCAATCAACATTTCCGCCAAGACAAAGCGGCCTTCGGGCCATGTGGGCACAAGTTCTAAGGCCTGTTGCATCACCTCGACCGCTGCCGCCCTATCGCCGCGCGCACGTAACTGCTGCGCCATGTCATAGCGCCGATCAGCGGTCGCATTGCCTGAAGAGCCCGATGAAAATGTCATCGCCGCTTCTATTGCAAACTGGAGCCTGAGGCGATAGGGAACGGCTGAAGCTGTTTATTGCTCATGAGGTCTTTCGTGCCTGTCCGCCAACCCGCCGAATGGGATGCCCATAGCGCCGTCTGGTCTGCCTGGCCCAGCCATGCCGACTTATGGCTGGAAGACTTAGAACCGGCCCGCGCTGAAGTTGGCGCGCTGTTCAAAGCCATTGCCGATGTCGACTCCACCTCCCAAAAGCCGCGCGGCGAAGCCCTTAAAATTCTCGCCTGTGGCGATGAGGCGGTGGCGTCCGCGAAAGCCGCACTGACGGGCACCGGGGCAGAAATATTTCCAGCCACATTTGGTGATATCTGGTTGCGCGATACCGCACCGATTTTTGTCCAGAATGGCGCAGCCCTAGAAGCTGCGTGCTTTCGCTTCAATGGCTGGGGCGGGAAATATGTACTCGAAGGCGATGATGGTGTGGCCGCATTTGTTGCGGCTTGCGCAAGGCTGACCACCAATCTCAATGATTGGGTGCTTGAGGGTGGTTCGATTGACGTTGACGGCATGGGCACAGCGCTGACCACCCGGCAATGTTTGCTCAATCCCAACCGAAATCCAAAACTTATACAAAGTGATATTGAATCGCGTTT
>JANLSL010000310.1:0-2049 GCA_031362385.1 Alphaproteobacteria bacterium
CAAAATTGGTTTCCGGGCGATAAAGACGGCAAGGGTGGAATCTACAACTTCGTCACCAAGCGGGGTGCCTGCCGTGGACGCAACTCAAAGATCATGTGGACGCAAGTTGAAACCGGTTCAGCGATTACCTGGAAATACCCAAGTTGTATTCTCCAGGGTGATAATTCGGTGGGTGAGTTCTACTCCGTCGCGATTACCAATAATCATCAGCAGGCCGATACCGGCACCAAGATGATTCACATTGGTAAAAATACGCGCTCTAAAATCATCTCAAAGGGTATTTCAGCGGGCAAGTCGTCGAACACCTATCGTGGCTTGGTGCGCATTCAAGGCAAAGCCGATGGCGCGCGCAATTATACCCAGTGCGATAGTCTACTGATCGGGCAGACCTGCGCTGCCCACACCGTGCCGTATATCGAAAACCGTAACCCAACGGCCCAGACGGAACACGAAGCGACAACTTCTAAGATTAGCGAAGACCAACTGTTTTACTGCCTACAACGTGGCATGACGCAAGAAGAGGCGGTGTCGTTGATCGTCAATGGCTTTTGCAAAGAAGTGCTCAAAACACTGCCGATGGAATTTGCGGTTGAGGCACAAAAGCTCGTCGGGATCAGCCTTGAAGGCAGCGTTGGATAAATCGGAACATCATATGTCTCTTATTGAAATCAAAAATCTTCATGTTTCCGTGCAGGACAAGGAAATCCTGAAAGGGATTTCGTTGTCGATCAATGCGGGCGAAGTTCACGCCATCATGGGCCCTAACGGAACAGGCAAAAGCACACTGTCGAACATCATTGCGGGCCGTGCGGGTTATGAAATTACCACAGGCTCAGTGACGTATGACGGCCAAGACTTGCTTGCACTCGCACCTGACGCGCGCGCGCGGGCTGGTGTCTTTCTGGCATTCCAGTACCCGGTCGAAATTCCTGGCGTTTCAACATCGGCATTTTTGAAGACCGCCATCAATGCCAAACGCAGGGCTGAAGGTAAGCCCGAAATCGATGCCATGGAGTTCTTGAAATTGGTCAAGGCCAAGAATAAGGCGCTTGGAATCCCTGATGATATGATCAAGCGACCGCTGAATGTTGGTTTTTCTGGCGGAGAAAAGAAGCGCGCTGAAGTGTTGCAAATGACGCTCCTCGAACCGCGCTTTGCTGTGCTGGATGAAACCGACTCAGGCCTTGATATCGATGCGCTTAAAGTTGTGTCTGATGGTGTCAACGCACTGCGTGGGCCTGAGCGCGCGTTCTTGGTGATCACGCATTATCAGCGTCTGCTCAATTATATCGTGCCCGATCATGTGCATGTGATGGCAGGCGGGCGCATTGTCAAAAGCGGCGGCAAAGAGTTGGCGCTGGAGTTGGAAGCTGATGGCTACGCTAAATATATGGCGGCGGCTTAGGGTGATTTAAAAAATTATAATGCGCAACTCTGGCCTCATTGACCATCCCTTCCGCGAGCCCTACGCCGCCAAAGTTGGCGCGTTACCGGGAGCAGTGAATGCCTGGGTGGATGGTCTCAGACAAACCGCGCGCGGTGTATTGAACACTACGGGGCTTCCGGGCCCGCGCACCGAGGCTTGGAAATTTACCCCCCTTGGTGATCTGACAAAAATCGCTTTCATCCCCGCAGCGAATGCCGCTGAAGTTGATGTGCGCGAAGTGCCTGTGGGTGTGCCCCGAATCAACGGTGCGCGGCGTATCGTGGTGGTGAATGGACAACTCAATGCGGCACTTTCTGATGACACGGATGATTTGCCGGGCCTGCGCGTTGGTAGTTTAAAGCAAATTTTGTCGCATGAGCCACAGACCCTCAAGTCCATCCTCGGTGGTATCGCAGGCAGTGGATCGTTGCCGCTGGTGGCGTTAAATACAGCCTATATGGCCGATGGGTTGGTCGTTATGGCTGCGAAAAATGCACCCGCCGCCATGCTGCACATCATTTCTATCGGTGCGGCAGGGGCCGAGCCAGTTGCGTTTCATCCGCGCAATGTGTTCGCACTTGAAGATGGCGCGCAGCTCACCCTTGTCGAAACACACATTGGTC
>JANLSL010000343.1:0-3624 GCA_031362385.1 Alphaproteobacteria bacterium
GCGCCTTGAAGCAGGTTTATGTCTGTATGGCAGTGATATCGATACCTCCACAACGCCCGTTGAAGCTAACCTGACCTGGATTATTGGCAAGCGCCGCAAACTTGAAGGCGGCTTTCCTGGTGCTCCACAGATCATCACGCAACTCAATCAAGGTGCCAAAAAATTACGCGTTGGTATTCAACCCGAAGGCCGTGCGCCTGCCCGCGCTCATACTGATGTGCTTGATGGTGCTGGCAAAAAGATTGGCGAAATCACCAGTGGTGGCTTTGGCCCCAGTGTGAATAAGCCCGTGGCCATGGGCTATGTGGAGGCTGTTTTTGCCGCCCCCGGCACCAAAGTGCAGTTGATGGTGCGGGGTCAACTCCTGCCTGCTGAAATTGTTTCATTACCCTTCGCGCCACATCGCTATTTCAAAACAAAACCGTAGCAACAGGAATTCATGCCATGAGCCAACTGCGTTTCACCAAAGATCACGAATGGGTCCGCATCGAGGGAACCACCGCCACGATCGGCATTACCGAATTTGCCCAAGGCCAGCTGGGTGACGTTGTGTTTGTCGAAGTACCCGCCAAGGGAAAAGCTTTGAACGCAGGCGGTGAGGCGGCTGTGGTTGAGTCCGTGAAGGCGGCCAGCGAAGTGTATGCACCTGTTTCAGGCAGCGTCACCGAGGGTAACACCGCGCTACCCGATGCACCCGATACCGTGAACAAAGACCCGCAAGGGGCTGGATGGTTTTTCAAAATGACCATCAGTAACCCAGCCGAGCTTGACGCGTTGATGGATCAAGCAGCTTACGACAAATTTGTCGCCGACCTCGGCGCCTAAACAAACGCCGACCTCGGCGCCTAAACAAACCCCGACGCCTCGTAACCGGAGCGACCCATGCGCTATCTCCCCTTAAGTGATCAGAACCGGGCCGACATGCTGGCCTCGGTTGGTGTGGCATCTGTCGATGCTCTGTTTGCCGACATTCCTGCGGCGGCCAAAGCCAAAGCGACGTTCAATCTGTCCAACACTATGAGTGAGATTGAAGTTGAGCGCGTGTTGTCGGCCATTGCCGCAAAAAATACCAACGCGAGCCAAGCACCCAGCTTTTTGGGGGCAGGCAATTATCGCCATCACACGCCGGCGTCGTTGGACTACATCATTCAGCGCGGTGAGTTTCTGACGGCTTACACGCCCTATCAGCCGGAAATCAGCCAGGGCACGTTGCAGGCGATTTATGAATTTCAAACCCAAGTGGCCCTCATCACCGGCATGGAGGTGGCCAATGCCTCCATGTACGATGGCGCGACCGCGTGCGCCGAAGCTGCCACCATGGCCTGCCGCGTCACAAAGCGCGCCAAGGTGCTGGTGTCGGGTAGCGTGCATCCGCACTACCGTGACGTTACGGCAACCGCACTTCGATTTATGGATTTGCACATCGAATGCCTCGCTCCCGACCCCGTCGGTATCGAGGATTTGATTGGCCGCGTGGGGTCCGATTTGGCCTGCGTTATTGTGCAAACGCCCGGCTTCTTCGGACACTTGAACGACTTCACGACGTTATCAGAGGCCTGTCACGCCGCTGGTGCGTTGCTGGTGATATGTGTGGCCGAGCCGGTTTCGCTGGGCTTGTTGAAATCACCTGGCAGCATGGGTGCAGACATTGTGGTAGGCGATGGCCAATCCATCGCCACGCCCACAATGTTCGGCGGGCCGGGCGTGGGGCTGTTTGCCACGCGCGAGAAATTCATTCGCCAAATGCCCGGTCGTTTGGCGGGCGAGACGGTGGACGAAAACGGCCGTCGCGGCTGGGTGCTAACGCTGTCAACGCGCGAACAACACATCCGCCGCGAAAAGGCCACCTCGAACATTTGCACCAACTCTGGTCTCATTGCGTTGGCGTTCTCGGTGCATATGACGCTGTTGGGCGAGGCGGGTTTTCGCCGTTTGGCTGAACTCAATCATGCCCATGCGGCACTGCTGGCTGACAAACTTGAGTCCATCAGGAGCGTGAAAATTCTACCCAGCGCGTTTTTCAATGAATTCGCAGTGCATCTCTCGAAACCTGCCGCACCCGTGGTCGAAGCCCTGGCCAAGCGCAATATCCTGGGCGGCATTCCCGCCTCGCGCTTTTACCCGACCTATCCCGAACTCGAAAACATTCTGCTGCTGACGGTCACTGAAATGAATACCGAGGCCGATATCAATTCACTTGTCGGCGCGCTACAGGAGGTGCTGTCATGAGCGAGGCGATCATCACCACCAGTGGCCATCGCGCCCTGCACATCGAACAGCCATTGATATTCGAATTGGATACAGGCGGTTCAACAGCCGTTGACTTGCCAGCAGCTCCCAACGTGCGCACGCGCTTAGGTGCTTTGCGTAACGACAAGCCGATTGGTCTGCCGGGTTTATCTGAGCCCGAGGTGGTGCGCCATTACACGCGCCTGTCGCAGAAAAATTATTCCATCGATACCGGTTTTTATCCGCTGGGCTCGTGCACCATGAAGCACAACCCCCGCCTGAACGAAAAAATGGCGCGACTCCCCGGCTTTGCCGACATCCACCCCTACCAGCCGCAAAGCACTGCCCAAGGTGCCTATGAGTTGATCGACACACTCGCCCACTGGCTGAAAACACTGACTGGGATGCCCGCCGTGGCCATGAGCCCCGCCGCTGGTGCCCACGGCGAATTATGTGGCCTGATGTGCATTCGTTCAGCGCATGAAGCGGGCGGGCAGGGTGCCCGCAAACTTGTGCTGGTGCCAGAATCTGCGCACGGCACGAACCCCGCCACAGCCGCATTGTGTGGATACCGTGTAGAGTCGATCCCTGCCAATGCGGCAGGGCGGGTTGATGTGGCGGCGCTGAAAGCCAAACTCAGCCCCGATGTGGCGGCGGTGATGATCACCAACCCCAATACATGTGGTTTGTTTGAAACCGAGTGCATTGAAATCGCCCAAGCTGTGCATGCGGCCGGTGCTTACTTCTATATGGATGGTGCCAACTTCAACGCGCTGGTGGGCCGCGTGCGCATCGCCGACTTGGGCGTGGATGCCATGCACATCAACTTGCACAAAACTTTCTCCACACCGCACGGCGGCGGTGGGCCCGGTGCGGGCCCCACGGTGCTCAGTGCTGCGCTGGCGGCCTTTGTGCCCGTGCCATTCATTGGGAAGGGGGCAGATGGTTTTAGCGGGGTGGAACACGCTGGTGCCGGTGCCGCCAAGCAATCGTTCGGGCGCATGAAGGGCTTTCAGGGCCAGTTCGGCGTGTTTGTAAGGGCGCTGAGTTATATTCTCGCCATGGGCGTTGATGGCCTCAAAACCGCCTCGGGTGATGCGGTGCTTAATGCCAATTATTTGCGTACCGAACTGTCGGCGGAACTCACACCTGCGTTTGATGGTATTTGCATGCACGAAGTCGTGTTCGATGACAGCTTCCTCAAAAACACCGGTGTGTCCACGCTCGATATCGCCAAGGCGCTGATCGATGAAGGCTTCCACCCCATGACCATGTATTTCCCGCTGGTGGTGCATGGCGCGCTGCTGATGGAACCGACCGAAACCGAAAGCAAAGCCACGCTCGATCAGTTTATCGCCTCGCTGCTAGCCTTGGCACGCAAAGCCAAGCAGGGCG
>JANLSL010000363.1:0-4953 GCA_031362385.1 Alphaproteobacteria bacterium
GCAGCAGTGCTGAAGGCTGGTGTTGATCTGATTGTTGTCTCGACCGGTAGTTTAGCTGACCAAGCGTTATGGGATGAGATCAGTGCCGCAGCACACGCCTCAACGGCACAATTAAAACTCCCTGCCGGTGCTTTACCCGGGGTTGATTCGTTGGCCGCTGGAAAACTAGCAGGCATTTCCCGGGTCGAGCTGAAATCATCCAAGCCACCCAAAGCGTGGTCGGGCACCGCAGCCGAGAAAAGCCACAACTTAGCAAATATTACAGTTCCTACCGTTATTTTCAGCGGCACTGCGCGCCAAGCCGCATTGGCATTTCCCAAAAATGCCAATGTTGCAGCCACCGCAGCGTTGGCGGGCATCGGGTTTGAGAAAACGCGCGTCACTCTGGTTGCTGACCCAAGCGTCACTCAAAATGTTCACAGGCTTGAAGCCGATGGCGCATTCGGTTCATTGCGGCTTGAGATTCACGCCAATCCATCACCCGATAATCCCAAAACCTCACACATGGCAGCCCTTAGCATTATGCGCATGTTGGAACATGAGGCGGCTTCGATTGTTATTTAAGAGAGGCTGGGCTTGTATTGATCGATATTACGAAGGACACTTTGGGCATGGATACCATTGACCCTACGCTCAATATCGACCGCGACTGGACCGCACTGAAAACCGCGTATGACAACGATGGGGTCGTTTTGCTGCCGGGCTTGATTCAAGGCCAGTGGTTGACGTCGTTGCAGCATGCCGTCGCCGACTATCGCAAGCGCGACCCTGGCCAGGGCCAAACTGAAAACTTTTCCCGCAGTCCTGGGCGCGTGGTAATTCGCTGGATGGGTCGCGAGATTGAAGCTATTCAAAAGTTTGTCACTGATTCAGGGGCCGCCACATCCGTAGCGCGCCTGTGCGGCGCACGACAGCTCAAGTTTTGGTACGATCTTACTTTAGTTTATACGGTGGGTTCACCGTATGGCGGCTCGCCGTGGCATCACGACATTCCGGCATTTCCGTTTCGCGGCACTCAAATGCCTTCATTGTGGATCGCACTTTCGCCCGTTGACGAAGATCGCAGCCCGCTTGTCTTTGTGAAGGGCAGCCATAAATCAGGGGCACTCTATCCGCCCTCGGCCGATAAAAATGCAGCTCTGCCTGCGGGGTATGCGCAACCGCCCGATTGGGATGCCATGGTCGCGCGCGGCGAAGTTGAGACAGTGTGGTGGCCAATGCAGCCTGGCGATGCTTTGTTGATGCATCAACAAGTGGTTCATTCCACCACCAACAATCGTTCAAAAGATGGCGAGCGTGTCAGTATTATCACGCGCTGGATTGGCGATGACGTGCGCTGGAGCCGCGATGCTTTCAGTATGGCAATTCCTGGCATTGATCCGACAACTGTTGCAGATGGCGCAAAACCATTCGGGGCAGCTTTTATTGAAGCAAAACTTTAACCGCGAATCTTCAGGTCCATCAGGTCATAGGTCTTGTGGCCCTCGGGAAAAACCATTCTGATCGGCAAATAATCATCGGTCGCTGTCCACATACACAGTGTTTTGCCTTCGCGGACCGGCCAATCAAAGCGCTGACATTCAAAAGTTCCAGCACCCACCTTAATCGTCTCAACACCACGGTAAATGTAGGTGTAATCGCGCAACCCCAGAATCGGTCCAGACTCACCATGCGCCAAGGGCGATGAATTCATGCAATTTGTAAGGTGCTGTGCTTGCCCAATGTTCTCGGGCCTCAGATGGGCAAGCCGCAGCATGTCAGAGCAAATCGGGTGCGACCCAAAAGCCTTGATGCGTTGATCTAGTTTAATGCGCTGACTGAAGCGGCCCTCAGTTGCCGTGTAAGCCTCACCTTCGGCCATGTCATCGGTGAACCGGAACCAACCGCTGCCGACGGGTCGACCTTCCAGTGCCACACGCACGTAGCATTCAAGTGGTTTGAAATCCTTGCCCACAGTGTAGGTGACGTCGCGGGTAATGCCCTCTTGGTCAAACTCGCAGACCGCCCGCATTGTCCGCAAGCCATCGGCCTGGATGCTCATACTAAAAAATTCACGCCCGAATTCTTTTGGTGTTGGGGTGTTGGTTCCAGCAACATAGGCGATATAGCCTTCAATCAAACGTGGCATTGACGAAATCCTTGCACGGGTAAACGTCGATCTTGAAGCATCACCCTATCGTGCCCTTCGGATGAACTAGACGCCAGCCCATCCGAAGGGCACGATGAGATATGATCACACGTCGTACCGTCATGACAGGAGCCGCCGCCGTTATGGCGCACCCTGCGCGCGCGGCAAACAATTCGCTCGTTCGCATTGCGGTGAGTGGTTTACCCCCGGGTCGCGGCAATCCGTTTACCTCGGTGGGGTTTCCGCAAATTTTCGGTTATCTCGGCGTATTCGACTGTCTCACCGAGGTTGGGCCGACAGGCGAGGTGGTACCTGCGCTGGCGCAGACCTGGAAAATTGAGAACGAACGGTCGTGGCTTTTTCGTATCAGGCCCAATGTTGTGTTCTCCAATGGCGAAGTTTGCGATGCTGCCGCTATCGCCGCGGCGCTCAATTTTATTGCCAGTGAGAAGGGTAAAATTTTTGCAGCCTACCGTGATGCGCAGGCTATTGCGCGCGCCGAAGCAGTTGACTCACTGACGGTGCGCATTCACACGGCATCTGCCGATCCCATTATTCCCGGAAAATTGGCAGGCTTGCGCATTATTCCAGCCAAATACTTCGCGCAAGTGGGCACTGGGGCATTTGCACTTAAACCGATTGGAACCGGCCCTTTTATCGCTACTGAATGGAGCGAGGCGCGGATGAAATTGGTGCGCAACCCGACCGCGTGGCGTCCACCCGCAGTAGACCAAGTTGAACTGCGCGCGCTGCGCGACAACGCAGCGCGGCTCCAAGCGCTGATGTCGGGCGCGGTTGATGTGGCACTTAATCTTAACCCCGACGATAAAGCCGTTTTGGAGAGTGCGGGCTTTCGTGCTGTCTTTACCCCGCGCGCTGCGGTACTCGCGATCCAATTTATTACTGAGCGCGAATCGCCACTGCGTGACAAACGCGTGCGCCAAGCATTGAACTTAGCTGTGGACCGCGAACGCATCGTGCAAGTTTTATTGGGGGGCTCGACACAAACCGCCAGCCAAGGTGCGGTGAAAGCGGCTTTTGGTTATGATCCTGCTCTCACCCCGCTGCCGTATGATCTACTCAAAGCAAAAAAACTAATGACAGAAGCGGGCTACCCCAACGGCTTTCGTATGCCCACCAGCGTGACGATTGGCAACAGCCCCAACGACACAACAGTCTTTCAGCAAGTGGCCAGCGATCTAGCCAAAGTTGGTGTCGAGATGGTGGTCAGCACCATGCCCCTCAGTCAGTTCAGTCGATTTTTATATGAAGGCGATTGGGGCAACGCGCTTGCGTTCTCAATGCACTACGGCAGTGTGCCAGCCATGGACGCCACGGTAAGTCTGCGCATGCATTCGTGCTTGTGGCCCAAGCCCTGGATTTGCGATGCCAAAGTGACTGAACTCATTCGCACCGCCGATGCCACTTTTGATACCGAGCGTCGTCGTGGTGTGATTCAAGATATTATGCGTTACCTGCACGACGATCCGCCTGGCATCATGCTGCACGAGACGCGCTACTTGGATGCTATTGCACCACGCGTCTCGGTTTATGACGCCCCGTTTGGATTCTTACGTTATCACACGCTGGCTTTAGGTTAGCTCAAGGTTTTGTGAGACACGATGCCAGCGCGCCAATGTGCGCCGCACGATATTCAACTGTTTCTGCGCGGCTACGCACGTAAGGGCCAGGTTTTGATGCCGACCATCGCCGGGGGCTGGGCAATATCGAGGCTAACAAAGCAGCTTCATGCGTAGACAGTGTCGCAGCACCTTTACTAAAATAAAACCGCGCTGCGGCCTCTGCTCCGTAAATGCCAGGGCCCCATTCCACAACGTTCAGATAAACCTCTAAGGTACGTGGCTTGGTCCACAGTGCTTGTATGTAGAGTGTCAGCCAGGCTTCTAAGCCCTTGCGTATAAAGCTACGCTCTGGCCACAGGAATACATTCTTGGCGGTTTGCATGGTTATTGTGCTGCCGCCGCGCAACCGTCCGCCGCGCTGGTTGTTGTCCCAGGCTTTCTCTAAAGCCTCAGGCTCAAACCCAAAGTGGCTGCAAAAAGTTGCATCCTCGGCTACCAATACGCTGCGTTGCAAAACGGGCGCAATTTGATTTAAGGGTGCCCAACTCTTGGTGATCGCCATGCCTTCCCACGATCGAATCAACATCAGCGGCGTCATCGGAACCGGCACTATCGTATAAGCCAAAGCAATAACCATTGGCAGAATCAGAATTCCTGCCACCGTCAACCAGAACGCGCGCACCCAGCGAAATCCGGTGCTCCTGGCCGTCATTGCTCACGCCCTTTGTGTTTTGCATCACTCATCGTTACCTTGGCACACATGAACACCACGCGGCTCAACCTAAATCCTTATGTAGAACTGAATCTTGCTCGCACTGTTTACAAAAAGCGCGGGCGGATTTTACTTCCTGATTTTCTTTCTGCTGATTCCGCCAAAGTGCTTGCCGAGCTTGCCCCAACGTTACCCTATCATTTGACCCTAAACAAAACCGATGATGGGGTCGCTCATATTGAGCAAGCTGACTTTGACGCGCAGGGGCAGGAGTTTCGCCAGCGTCTGATGAGCGCGGTTTATGCTCAGGCCTCAAGCGCTTTTCGGTATTTTTACGGCCAATTCGAGTACGACAAAAACCAAAATGCGCCGGGCGATCTGGGGCGCATCAGTCGTGAGGTGTGGTCATTTTTGAATGGTGAGGCGTTTTTAGGTGCACTGAGAAAGATAACGGGCATTGCTGACCTCACGCATACCACTGGCCAAGCCTCGTGCTACAAGCCGGGGCATTTTTTGACATCACATGATGA
>JANLSL010000424.1:0-2501 GCA_031362385.1 Alphaproteobacteria bacterium
CCGTACCAGCACTCATGCGCTGAATGTCACCCGGGCGAATGACTGAGCCGGTGCCCAGTGAGTCTTTATGCTCCAACGCGCCATCAAGCACATACGTCACAATTTCCATGTCTTTATGACCATGGGTGGGAAAGCCGGCACCGGCTTTGACCTGGTCATCGTTGATGACGCGCAACGCAGAAAAGCCCAGATGTTGCGGGTCGTAATATTCACCAAATGAAAAACTATGGCGGCTATCAAGCCAATAATTTTGATAGTGCCCGCGCTCGTTACCTTTACGAATGGAGATCATGGCAAAGTCCTTGTGTGCATCGTGGTGATGACCGATGGCCATAGATAAGTGTGGGCCTCAGGTTGCGCAATCACCCAACCAACTTCGCTGCTGCTTGGCCCGCCAAGCGCCCCAAGGCGGTTGCGGCCAACAAGCCATTGCCCGCCAAGTACCCTGCGTTGCCGGGCCCTGAGATGCCGCGCGCCGCCCCGCCACCTGCGAACAAATTCGGCAGCAGCGTTTTATCAGGCCGCAACACGCGCGCCGTTTTGTCGACCACCAGCCCGCCTTGGGTGTGAAACAACGCGCCCGAGACTTTCACCGCCTTGTAGGGCGGCTGTAGAATCTTACCGGTTGTGAAATCACGACCAAATGTATCTTTCTTTTGGCCTGCTGCCATGGCGGCCACGTCTGACAGTGTTATTTTCAGCGCGGCGGGCAAGCCGGTCACCGCACATAGTTCGTCAAGGGTTGCGGCATGGCGAATGCAATCAGCTTTGATGGCATCTTGGTAGTCATCGAACTCTTTCATGGCGTCGTGAATGTGCTGGTCAAAAATGCTCCACGCCCAATGGCCGGGCTGGGCGACAATATCAACCGCCTGTTCTGAATAGCCCCGCGCTTCATTGGAAAAGCGCATGCCGTGGGCATTCACTTGAAACCCGCCGCGCACAATGTGCGCCCACAAAATCGGAATACCTTGCCCATACGCTAAACCGCCATGGCCCTGGTACGAATGGATGTCGGCCACATCAGCACCTAAGGCGCGGCCCCAGGCAATTGCGTCACCTTTGTTGCCTGGGTGGCCAAAAAATGTGGCTTCGAGAATTTCAGGAATGTACTCAGCCAACATATCGCGGCTGCCGGCAAAGCCGCAGCAGGCAAGAATTAATGCCTCGCAGCCAATATCTTCAGTTGAACCATCGGGCCGCGTCACCCTTACGCCATGAACGCGCCCAGTTTCGTCTGCAAATAAATCTGTGACTTGTGCCTCTAATATAATGTCGATGCTTTCGCGTTCGGCAGCTTGATGCAATGCCCCCATCAGTTCCGACCCTGTCCGGTTGGGGGTGCCGTGCATTCGCATACGCGAGTGGCCGGGATACAGAAATGAATCCACTAGCGACAACGGAACGTTGCAATAGTCGGCAAGCCACTCCACTGTTGGTGCGCCTGCGCGCGATAAGTGCAATGCCATCTCGGCATCGGTCGCATTCTTAGTTTTGGCCATCACATCGGCCGCGAACAATTCTGGGGTATCATCAATCCCCTTGGCTTTTTGAAAGCGACTGCCCGGCCCAGGGATCAGCCCAGTGGACATGGCTGTGGTGCCTAACGCGGTCTTGTCACGTTCCAGAATCAGCACTTCAGCGCCGTTTTGCTTGGCCGAAAGTGCTGCGGTCAACCCGCAGCCGCCACCCCCGACAATCAGTACCGGCACGTGACCCTGGAAGTTCGCATGATGCGGAAACAGTATCGGCACGATAGCAACTCCTACGCGCGGATGAACGTTCCGCTTGTGTAGATATACAGTTCTGCCCCCGCATGACGCAACGGATTACCCTTTCGGACCATACCGTGATCACATTCTAAAAGGTGCAATTGCGCGGTTTCGTTTTTAGGTTAGGTTGCAGTGGGGGACGTTGCGCAATGCCAAATCGTAAAATTAAAATCGGTAAATATCAGCTTCCACTTTGGGTCGCGGTAGTGCTGATGCTGCCGCTTCCGTTCGCCGGATTTTTTGTCGGCGGAATTTTTACCGCCTTTTTTATGGACGAACCTGATGGTCAATTTCTGGTCGGGCCCATTTCAGTCGGCAACGAAAGAACTACCAGAATCAACTGGCCGCAGGGAAACTTCACCGGCGGTCAGTTATCAATAGTGCTTGATATTGGGGTCAGCTCGCGCATTGCGCCTGAAGTAAGGGTGATTGTGGATTTAGTTGACCCTGATGGTTCAGGAGCCTCGTACAATTTGGGTCAGTTTGAAAAATTTGATATCAAGCGCAGCGATGGCCTGATGTATTCTAGCAAAGCTATTAACCTCGTTCCTGTGCTGAGTACGCCGCGCGGCACTGTGCGTCAGTTCGAAACCAAACAAGTCCCGTTGCGGGTGAAAGTCGAACGCAAAGCCGGAAGCGGTGGTGGGTTTGTTTGGGTCACTTCGGCCAAGGTTGTCGGCAAAGTCCGAGAACTGGAATAAACACCCTGCCTGTTGCGTGGCCATCCAT